>JAFXDE010000033.1 GCA_017516315.1 Clostridia bacterium
AGCTCCCATGTCTCTTTTAGGCGATGCTATGAGAGATACCTCAAGCGGCTATGACACGACACTCTATTATGAGCCCGTAGGTGTTTTCGCAGGTATCGTTCCCTTTAACTTCCCCGGTATGATTCCCATGGGCTGGATGGTTCCCTGCTGTATCGCCTCGGGTAACACTATCGTTCTTAAGCTCGCATCTATGACACCGATGACCGCTATGAAGCTTAATGAGCTTCTCTGTGAAGCAGGCCTTCCCAAGGGTGTAGTTAACCTCGTAACCTGCTCCAGAGTAGAGGCTGACATTTTCCTTAAGCATCCCGATGTTAAGGGTATAACCTTCGTTGGCTCTACCAAGGTAGGTCTCCATGTTTACAAAGAAGCTGCAGCTACAGGTAAAAGAGTACAGGCTCTCTGCGAAGCAAAGAACCACGCTCTCGTTCTCGAGGATGCCGCACTCGAAAGAAGTGCAAGAGGTATCATCAACTCCGCTTTCGGCTGTGCAGGTGAAAGATGTATGGCTCTTCCCGTTGTTGTTGCTCAGGAAAGCATCGCTGACAAGTTAGTAGCTCTTCTTAAGCAGTACGCTGAGGAGCTTAAGCTCGGTCCCGCATATCTTCCCGAATCAACACTCGGTCCCGTAGTTACCGCAGCACACAAGGAATCCGTTATCAATTGGATCAACAAGGGAATTGAAGAGGGTGCAACACTCGTACTCGACGGCAGAAATGCTGTAGTGCCCGGCTGTGAGAACGGCTTCTATGTAGGTCCTACAATTCTCGATAATGTTACAGAGGAAATGACTGTAGGTACACAGGAAATCTTCGGACCTGTTCTTTGCATAAAGAGAGTAAAGAATTTCGAAGAGGGTCTCGCACTTATGAATCGTAATCCCTTCGCTAACGGCTCAGTTATCTTCACTCAGAACGGTTATTATGCCAGAGAGTTCGCTAAGAGAACCGACGGCGGTATGGTAGGCGTTAATGTAGGTATTCCCGTACCCGTAGGTGTATTCCCCTTCACAGGTCATAAGCTCTCCTTCTTCGGTAATCTCCACTGCTTAGGTAAGGATGCTTTCCGCTTCTTCACAGAAACCAAGGCAGTAACCACACGCTGGTTTGACGAGGAAGAAATGAAGGCTACTACCGTAGACACTTGGGACGGCTCCGTAGGCGGCGGCGTTTAATTTAATTCGGAATTCGGAATTGCGGGCAGTATTTTATGACAGCTCGACGAATTAAAATCTGATACTGCAGGGCGGGATGAATTTCCCGCCTTGTTTTTAATAATCACGTATAATACAGAAATAACACCCGCAGAGAATTGTCCGTCAAATCTCTGCGGGTGTTTTAATTATACTTTATATCAGAAGGGGAGCTTCAGCCCGCCGTTCAGAATTTTAGTGAAGAAGCTGAAGATAGCTTTAAGGAATCGTATTAAGGAATATATAATATCATTGTGAGGAGTATGAGCATCCTCGTCGGTATCCGTGGTAGGGATAAGATTATCACCGTTTGTGTCGTCGGTATTTCCCGTATGGGTAAGGAACTGAGGCAATCTGTAATTATCGACAGTCATATCATATCTCATTATTTCCATTGAAATATTCTGCAGAGGGCCGAAATAATCGTGGTGAAGATTTTTTACAAACCAGGTGTGTTCAGGAAAGAGGCAGGTAGAGGCATCTATTTTCAGATCAGGTGATATAAATTTTTTGCTTTCGGGAGAAACCTTTGACAGATAATCTTCTGAAAGAACGGTGCCGTAATCTGCAGCAGTAGCTCCGAAGGACTGTCTGAAAACAGAGGTGTCAGAGTCACCCTGAGTGGAAGCTCCCTCATATAAGGGGATTTCAGGGAAATTATACTTTGTGAAATTATAAAAATTGATACCTGCTCCGTTGAGCTCCTTCATAGTATTTTTTGCATTGCGCTGAACTGTGTAATAGAAGTGGTCGGCTTTTTTTATAAAGCCGGCATATTCTTTTTTCAGCTCATCAGTACCGAAGACATACTCTCTCGCCTGTTCGTACTTTTCAGGCGTTACCATTGACCAGTAGGAAAGCCATCTGCCAAAGGAGGAACGGAGAACTGTGGGAAGAAGATCATCCTTGAACATATTGACAAAAGCCGTCAGAGCATCACCTGTAATTCCTAAAACCTTCACCTGTTGAAGAATTTCAGCTATGGCAGCTATAAGCTCACCTGTCACCTCGTCATCAAGGATATTTTTATGCGTTACATAATAATTGAGAAAATTATTGATAGCCACGTCATCAAAATAAATATCGCCTGAGAAAAGAGCGCTCATAAAGTCGATGCCGAGAACAGAGGATGAATAATAGCAAACATCACTAATATGTGCTTTTGCATGCTCCTTGTAAAGCTCGAGATAAGCGGCGATAACATTGGCTCCGTAGCATCGGCCGATAAGCTGTACCTTATCCTTTCCACTGGCTGCAAGCGCTAAGTCTATGCAGTCTTTGAGCTCGGACGCTGTATCTGTAGGCGAGGTTCTCCAATCGTACCAGAAGCGGTAATCCCATACGCTGTAGCCTGAGCTTTTCGAGGGGAAACTTTCTGTGGTATAGTGAAAACGGCAATAGGAGCCGTTGCTTACATTACCGTTTTTATCGAGAATAAGCTCCTCGAAAAGCGGTGCCATAGTTCCGTTGAATTCTTCGGCATAATCAGAAAAGTCATCAGTCAGCATTCCGGCGGCAAACTTTTCGAGACAGGGAAGAAGGGCTTGCTTGACAGATTCTCCTATGTCTGTTCCGATGGGATATATGGTTTCACCCTCGGCATTATAAATTTCGTTTTTATGGGCACCGATAACATATACTGTGGGTAGCTCCTCGTCGGTATCTGCCGCCAAAGCAACAGAGCACATAAAAAAGGTTAAAATAAAACATAAAAGTAAAGTCAAAATCTTTTTCATATCTGATTCCCTCTGTTAATAATTATTTATTAAAGTTTATTAAGAAAATTTTACTACCTTAATAATCTGGGGGTTTAATATAAATGTTAACAAACAATTAATAAATAGTGTGTACTTTGTTTTAATCGCAAAAAAGAAAATTAATAGCTGATAGCCTTAAGAATATGAATGAAAAAAGGCCCGCAGAGATCTGTGAAACTCTGTGGGCCTTTTAATTTTTCGGTTTTACGGATAGCCTTCCCGATCGGAAAATTCCGAATTATCTTCTGAACACAGCTGAAAGTCTCTTTATGGGCTTCTTTCTTCTGTGCTTTCTCTTTACCTCGATGGGAGTATTGATGAGCATATTGGTAAGTATAGTCCAGAAAATAACGAGAAGATACATACCGAATACGGCATAGAAGCCTGCGGAGAGGGTCGCCGAGGAAACGGTTACCACTGTGGTGAGAAGCTTCATCCAGGTGCTGTCAGAGAACATGCCGACCAGGTCATTGAGAGGAATTTCACCGCCGATGAGCTTATCGAAGGCAAGCTTCGAAATGATGATACATATAAAGCAGAGAACGAGTCCGCCTACTGACATAAGGATGACGGTCTTTCTTTTACCTGTAGCTGCAGCAACAACGCCGAGTGCGAGGAAAAGAAGCATAGTCAGTACGAAGAACACTATGAATGCGATGATATGGGGAAGAACGGGCTCGATGATCGTAAGGAAGCCGGCGCTTTCCTGTGCAGCTTCTGTGGTAGCGTCAGCTGCGGCACTGCCGGAAAGGTCAGTGGTAAAGAGAAGCTTGATAAGCTCGAAGGCGGAAAATTCGTATTTGGTAGCTACGCCGAGCTGAGAGGCGATGGTAACGATAGAGCTGATTTCGTCGGTAATACCGCCGATTGCGAAGTAGAAGAGCTTAAGGAAGAAGCCCATGACTACTGCTCCTACTGCTAAAAGCGGAGTAATTATACGGTAAGCAATTTTCATTTTTTATATCTCCTTTTATTTCCAAGATGATTTGAGGTCAACAGTTCTGTTGAAGACTAATTTGTCCTCTGTGCTTGTGATGTCTACACAGAAGTAGCCCTGGCGCATAAACTGGAAGGTGTCGCCCGGCTTAAGGTCCTTGATTTCACCTTCTAATTTACAGCCCTCGAGAATGGTAAGAGAATCGGGATTGAGGTTGTTTTTGAAGGAGCCCTCGGATTCATCGGAGGGATTTGAAACCTTGAACAGACGGTCATAAAGTCTTGCTTCGAAGTCGGTGCAGTGGTCAGCACTTACCCAATGAAGAGTACCCTTTACCTTTCTGCCGTCAGGTGAATTACCGCCCTTGCTTTCGGGGTCATAGGTGCAGTGAACTGCGGTAACCTCGCCGTTTTCGTCGGTATCATAGCCTACACATTTAACGAAGTAAGCACCTCTGAGACGCACCTCGTTGCCGGGGAAGAGACGGAAATACTTTTTGGGAGGCTCTACCATAAAGTCTTCCTTTTCTACGAAGATTTCCTTTGAGAAGTAAATCTTTCTTGTGCCCATTTCAGGTCTGTCCTGATTGACGGGAAGCTCGATTTCATCGCTCTGTCCCTCAGGGTAGTTGTCGATGATTACCTTAAGAGGACGGAGCACGGCCATAGCTCGGGGAGCATTCTGGTTAAGATTATCTCTTACGCAGGCCTCTAAAAGACCGTAATCAACTACGCTGTAGGCCTTGGAAACGCCGACACGGTTAATGAAATCTCTGATAGCCTCAGCGGGATAGCCTCTTCTTCTCATACCGCTGATAGTAACCATACGGGGGTCATTCCAGCCGTCTACGATGCCTTCATTAACGAGAGCGAGACATTTTCTTTTACTTGTGAGGCAGTAGTTGAGGTTGAGACGGGCAAATTCAATCTGTCTCGAGGGAGTTTCGAAGCCAAGCTCCTTAAGGAACCAGTCGTAAAGAGGTCTGTGGTTTTCGAATTCGAGAGAGCAGAGAGAATGGGTAATGCCTTCTCTTGTATCGGAAATGGGGTGCGCAAAGTCATACATTGGATAAACACACCATTTGTCACCTGTCTGGTGATGGCTGATGTGAGCGATACGGTAGATAACCGGGTCACGCATATTGATGTTGGGTGATGCCATATCTATCTTTGCACGGAGAACTCTCGCACCGTCGGGGAATTCTCCGTCGGTCATTCTTTTGAATAAGTCGAGATTTTCCTCTACGGTTCTTTCCCTGTAGGGACTGTTTTTACCGGGCTCGGTGAGAGTGCCTCTGTATTCTCTGATTTCGTCGGCTGTAAGGTCGCATACATAGGCCTTACCCATTTCAATGAGCTTTATGGCACACTCGTAAATGAAATCGAAGTAGCTTGAAGCGTAAAGAACCTTGTCCCATTTGTAGCCGAGCCACTGAATGTCTTCCTTGATAGCATCGACATATTCCACATCCTCCTTAGAGGGGTTGGTGTCGTCGAGACGAAGATTACAGGTACCTCCGTACTTTTCGGCTGTGCTGAAGTCTATCTGTATAGCCTTTGCGTGGCCGATGTGAAGATAGCCGTTAGGCTCTGGCGGGAAACGGGTCTGTACATGGGTATAGACTCCCTTTTCCAGGTCTTCGTCGATGAAATCGTGAATAAAATTAGAAACTTTGATTTCTTCTTCCATAATTGTATCCTTTCTGTAAGGTGCCTTATGCCTTTGCAATTGCAGCCTTAAGTCTTTCTGTAACTGTGTCCTGACCTAAGAGCGCCATAATGGCGTGAAGGTCGGGAGTGTTTTTTCTGCCTGTTACGGCGAGTCTGATAACGGTGGAAACATCACCTACATGACCCTTGAAGGCTTCGGGATTTTTCTTGTATTCCTTGACATTGGGAGTGAAGCCGAGAGGCTCGCAGAGGTCCTTCATTTTACCGAACCAGGTATCCTTGTCATCCTTTGCATCGAAGACTCCGAGGTAAGCCTCGAGAATAGCCTTTGTGTCTTCGGCGCTGATGTTTTCGGGCTTTTCAAAGCTGCCGTCAAAGTATTCGGGGAAGAAATAGCTTATATAAGCTTTGACCTCGCTCCAGCAGGCGATGTCCTTTCTGGGCTTCGGTGTTTCACGGTCGATGTTAAGTATTGATTTGCCGTAGGAAGGATCACGGGAGAGAATACGGGCGAAGTCGCTGTCATATTTCTCTGCCCAGGCGAGGGTGTAGCCGTAAACGGTTTCAGCCGACATAAGAGAGATAACATTCTTACTTACATCGTTAAGCTTTACCATATCGAAGAGAGCACCTGATACGCTCATCTTTTTGAGGTTGAAGGGGAAGGCAGAGATGTCTGCTTCCTTGTTCGCTTTGCGCCAATCCTCAAAGTTTGAGTTGGCGAGAGTCATAATGTATTCGTTTACGCTTTCCTTGGGATAACCCTCCTGCTGATAGAAGGTAACGGCTGCTTCCGGGTCTTTTCTTTTTGAAAGCTTTCTTTTGCCGCCGTTTTCTTCCTTCATAATGGGAGCAACATGGGCAAACTTGGGAACCTTGTAGCCGCAGAGCTTGAAAAGCTGAATGTGAAGGGGAACGGAGGAAATCCATTCGTCACCGCGGATAACATGGGTGGTTCTCATAAAATGGTCATCTACAGCGTGTGCGAAGTGGTATGTAGGAATACCGTCGGTTTTAAGAAGAACTACATCCTGGATGTTTTCGGGCATTTCGATTTTACCTTTAATCATATCCTCGAAGGTAATTCTTTTTTCTGTGCTTCCCGGTGAGCGAAGACGGAGAGTGTAGGTTTTTCCGCTTTCGATGAGTGTCTTCTGCTCATCGAAGGAAAGGTCGCGGCATTTTGCCCATTTGCCGTAGTAGCCCTTATTGTCGCACTTTTCTTCCTCCTGCTTTTCTCTTAAAGCTGTAAGGTCTTCTTCAGAGCAGAAGCAGGGATAAGCGTAGCCGTCCTGTACTAATTTTTTAGCTACGGTGTGATAGATTTCTTTTCTGTGGCTTTGGTAGTATGGGCCGTAGCTGCCCTTTTCCTTATTTTCGCCGATAACGCCCTCGTCAGCGATTACGTCAAAGGCTTCAAGTCCGCCGAGCATAACCTCTACAGCGCCCTCGATTTTTCTTTTCTGGTCAGTATCCTCTACTCTTACGAAGAAGATACCGTCATCGGTGGTTTTAGCTGTTTTATAGGCGATGGTGCCTGTAAAAAGATTGCCGAAATGAAGAAAGCCTGTAGGAGAGGGGGCAAGACGGGTAACCTTGGCGCCTTCCTTTAAATTTCTTTCGGGGAATCTTTCTTCTAATGCTTCGGGAGTATCCTTTATGTCGGGAAAAAGTAATTCCGCAAGCTTAAAATTATCAGTCAAATTAAGCCCTCCAATCAAATGGGTATATTTCAATATATTATCTCAAATTTTACAGAAAATATCAAGGGTTTTAAGGATAAAAGTTTAGTAAACAGGCAAAAAAATAACACCCCTCTTATGAAGGGTGTTACATTTCTGATTAATAAATTTCTTCGATCTTACTATTAGCCGAAAATCTTACCAAGGAAATCAATAAACGCGGTAAAGATTCTGGTGAAAGCAAGATAAAGATCTTCCATCATAGGCCAATTCATAATTTATCTCCTTTCGGAAGTTTTTTGTAATAAAAATCAATCTGTGATGTTGGGCCAATCTTCGGGCTGCCATTCTGAGTTTTCTTTGTCGGGATCAAAGAGATACATAAGCCACTGGAATGATCTGTCAAGGAAATAGATGAAATCATTCCAAAGTTCCTGAAACTTGCTGAAATCCATGGTTTTTTTCTCCTTTCGGTAATTTTAGGTATTATAACCACAGGGCATGGCCCCATTTAAGTTCAAACACATTGTACTACCATAATCACTCCTTGTCAACCTTTTTTTTTGATAAAATTAATTTTTCGTGAATTTGCACAGAATTTTCACGTACTTTTCATAATACAAACGGTTTTAAAGCCACAATAAACATATTTGTGATGTATTCACAATGCAATATAAGAACTGCTGTTAGAGATTTTGCACAATCTGTAAGAGAATAAAACTGTGCATGATGACCTTTGAAACAGGACGAAGAAAAATGGTATAATATTTTTCGTGAAAAGAGGTGTTTCTATGGAAAGGTTAAGTGTCGGAGAAGTTCTGGTTTATGATGTGCACGGACTTTGCCGTATAAAAGAGATCAAGAGCATATCCTTTTTGAAAAATGAACCAAAGAAGGAGTATTATGTTCTCGAGCCGCTGGAAAGCGGAAATTCTCTCTAC
>JAFXDE010000034.1 GCA_017516315.1 Clostridia bacterium
AAAATGGCGACCCGGAACGGGCTCGAACCGTCGACCTCTAGCGTGACAGGCTAGCGTTCTAACCAACTGAACTACCGGGCCATTGGTGGGAACAACAGGGCTCGAACCTGTGACCCTCTGCTTGTAAGGCAGATGCTCTCCCAGCTGAGCTATGCTCCCGTTTCCAAGTCATTTGTGCGCCATTACTCACAAGCGACTTGTATACTATACATCAAAAAACATTTTTTGTCAACACTTTTTCAAAAGTTTTTTTGTTTTTTTCTTATTTTTTTGCCTTACGGATAAGCCCCTTTATGTCGTCGGGAGTAAAAACATATTTCTTGTCACAGAACTGACAGGAAACCTCTGTCTTCTCGTCCTTTGCCATATCCTCAAGCTCACCGATGCCTGTGCTGATAAGGGCGCCCTCTACCCTGCCTCTCGAGCAATAGCATTTATATTCCGGCTCTGCCGTATCGAGAATATCAAGCTCGAAAAGATGAAGAGCGTGTCTGCAGATTTCCTCGGGTGTCATTCCCCTGTCAATAAGAGTGGAAATGGGTTCTAAAGTTTCGATACACTTCTCTACGAGATCTATGGTGTCATCAAGAGCCGTCGGAAGAAGCTGAATAATAAGTCCGCCTGCAGCTCTTATCGTAAGGTCGGGGTTAACGAGAACTCCTAAAGCGCAGACTGTAGGAGTCTGCTCACTGGTGGAATAGTAAGCGGTAACATCCTCGGCTATTTCACCGGTCATAATAGGACTCTGACCCACATAAGGCTCTTTCATACCGAGGTCTTTAATAACGGTAAGGAAGCCGTTCGTTCCTACTGCACCCGCTACGTCGAGCTTACCCTTTTTATTAAGAGAAATTTCTACTACAGGCTGGGTCACATAGCCTCTCACATTACCCTCACTGTCGGAAACGGCGATAACGCTGCCGATAGGGCCGCCGCCGTTAAGACGCAGAGTTACGGAATCGTCCTTGCCCTTAAGAGAAGAGCCCATAAGAGATGCCGCCGTCATAAGTCTGCCGAGAGCTGCCGAGCATACAGCTGAGGTTTCGTGAATTTCCTGGGCACGGTTAACTATATCCGTGCTGTCCACAGCCATAGCGATAATCGTGCCGTCCAATGATATACATCTTGCTAATTTACCCATAACAAGCTCCTTTTGATTAATATATTACTGTGTGCCGTGCTTTTTAGCCACGAAGACTGCCCTTTCGGTATTTTCGGAAACAGTCTCCCTCGTCATTTCCTCGTACACAGCCAAAACCTCAAATTTATTATCCTCGAGGTACTCCTTTATCTTGTCAAGACAGTACCCTTTCTCACAGAACTCCTCGCTGTAACGATAATAGACATCATCCTCGTCACATTCCGTATCACGCTCGAAAATATCGAGACTTACCTGAGTGAGAAGACTTTCGTCGGTGCTGTTCTGCCAAACACAATACACATCCTCCATATCGTAAACGAAGGTATTATCACCGAGAATTTTTCTGTGCTTGTAGGGAGTATTGACATCGAAAACGAAAATACCCTCATCCTCCATAAACAGAGAAACCCTGCGAAAAATTTCTTTAAGCTTTTCCTCGTCGGTAACGTGATTAATGCTGTCAAGAGTAGAAACTGCCGCGTTTATGGTACCGAAAAGATCCAGCTCTTCCATTTTCTGACAAAGAAAAATTATATCTGCGCCCTCTTCCATCTTCTTTTCCTGAGCCTGGGAAAGCATTTCCTCGGAAGCGTCCACACCGATAACATCGTAGCCCTTTTTACTCATAAGCAATGATACCGTACCCGTGCCGCATGCAAGGTCAAGTAAAATCCCCTTGCCGATACCGTTTTCAGCAAGGAGAGAACCGATATAGTCACATCTGCTTTCGTAGTCTACATTTCCCGTAAGAAGGTCGTAATAATAAGCGAAATCACCGTAACCAGCCATTTTTACGCCTCTTTACCGAAGATTTTATCGTAGCCGCCTGCACCGAAAGCTAAAGAACGGTTAACACGGCTGATGGTAGCCGTAGAAGCACCTGTCTCGGAAACGATTTCGCTGTAAACCTTTTTATCGCTGAGCATTTTAGCTACCACGAGTCTTTGTGAAATAGAAGCAAGCTCCGTCTTAGTGCAAAGGTCGTCAAAGAGAGCCTCACATTCCTCTAAGGTTTCGATTTTAAGTATAGTTTCGTAAAGATACTGAATGTTTTTTAATGTTTTTTCATTGATTCTTTCTGCCATGTCAAAATATCCTTTCAATACAGCACATATTTTCTCGTTCTGTTATTTTAACACATTAAAACGAAAAAGTAAAGGGTGTTTTTCTAATTATTTTATATACTTAAATCAAAAAAGCTTTTTATGATATGTCTGCCTGTAATTCTACCAGAATAAGCTCGGGACGATTGTTCACTCTTAAAGGAAAAGCGCTGTTTCCTATTCCGCGGCTTACTATCATCTGTGCTGTACCGTCCTTATAAAGCCCTCCGTCATATTCCGGGAAAAAGCCCTGATTCGGAGCGAAAATTCCGCCGAGAAAAGGCAGTATTATCTGTCCTCCGTGAGCATGTCCGCTTAAAGTTAAATCTGCACCGCTTTCGGAATAAAGACTGAAAAGCTCCGGTCTGTGAGAAAGCAGAACAGTATATCCGTTCTCCCCCTCCATCAGCTCCTGCAGACGAAGCTCCGCCGCAGTCTCTTCGTCAGTATTCATAAGAAAGGCATCATAGCTCGGGTCAGCAAGACCGACGAGAGTAATACTGCTGTCTCCCCTCTCGAGAGAAAGCTTTTTATTATCCATAATAAGGACACCTGCCTCCCCGAGACGGCTTTTCAGCTCGCGGCGAGCAGGCGGCGTTCTTACCTCGTGATTTCCCGTTACATAATAGCAGGGTGCGATTTTTACCGCCTTTTCAGCAAAACTTACGGCTGTTTCAATATCGGTTTTTCGTGAATCAATCAAATCACCTGTAATGGCTATTATATCAGGCTCGGCATCAACGAGAAGTGAAAGAAGTTTTTCGTTATCCTCACCTATCTCTGTGTTATGCAAATCCGATACCTGTGCAATACGAAAGCCGTGAAATTCCTCGGGTATTTCGTCAGAGGTAACGGTATAGGTGTTTACCTCAACAGCTGTGTTGCCGTAAAGAATCCATATACATAGGGCGAAAAAAACAACTGCACACGCAGGAATTAAAATTTTCAGTTTTTTATTCTTAAGGAACATTTTATCATCTCCTATGAAGGGAATATATTTTTTCTTTGTTTCAATGAAACTGTCAGCACTCATCGTCTGAGCCGCATCGTAGTTGTTAATTATTTTCGTTTCAATAAAACATTCAGTCGGCATCGCTCAAGCCGCTAAGGCTTTTACTTTGGCACAGGCGAGCGCCAAAGTTAACAAAGCGCCCATTTTTTTAAAACGGGAAAAGAGAGTGCTGTTCAGTTAAGTATTCGGTAACAGCAGTAAAGAGGTTTCGAGTAAAAGTTCAGAAACAGGTACTTTCCCTTGGGGTGCACACCGTGGCAGGTGTGCAGACAGGAAACTGCCGTTCTGCTGTATAATTTTTATTTCTCTTACTTGCCTTCTTAAGCTGTGCTTGTGTTTTTTCACCTTTCAGTACCTCCTTACGAAACGCTCTACAAGGGGCACACCGTGGCAGGTGTGCAGACAGCCGATTAGATTTTATCTCTGCTGAAAGGTTTTCGCTAACCTTTATTCTTTTTATGTTTCATAAATCCAAAAGTTCGGAGCTTACTCCTTTATCACGTTTTCCCCCACGTTTTAAATATTTATTTCAGTAGAGAGCCCGTAAAGAGGGAGGACGCATCTTGGTGTGGGCATAAAAATGAACCACGGGAAAACCCGACGGAAAACGGAGCGAAAATACTTTTTCCTACGGTGCGAAATTAAATTTTTCGGTAGTGCTGTATGTAAAAACCTTTTCTACGGCAGACTGAGGCAGTAACGAAAACTTATTCATCTTACCTTTTTCCGAAAACATTTCTGCTGTCGCATCCGACGAGTCGTATATTCCTTGTCAGCCGGAAAGCGCTTTTGGGTACTTTTGGCAAGGACAAAAGTACCTCTGCGAAGCTATCACAAGTAAAGGCTTTATAGAACATAAAAAAAGAAGGTGCTTCAAGCAAAAGAGCTGAATGTTTTAACAGAAATAAGAAGCCTATCATCTGAAATAATTATACCACATTCCCCTATTTTATTTCAACTCTCCGAAAAGAAAAGACTCCGCCGAACAATCAGCGGAGCCGTAAATATTAACTTATTTCTTAAGAGCGATGCCCTTGCCCTCGAGCTCGGCAATAATACCGTTTACTACATCCATTACCTCTTCCTTGGTAAGAGTCTTTTCGGGATGTGCGAAATAAATTCTCGAGGTGATTGATTGGCCGTTTTCGTCCTCATAGGTGTCAACTACATCGATGCCCTTGATAAGTGCGCAGTTTGCATTCTTTACTGCTTCGCCGATGGGAGCGAATTTGCTGCTTACGAAGGAAAGGTCGATCTCGATTCCGGGGAACTTAGAGGGCTCTTCGTATCTGATGCTGCCTGCTTCGACAGCTGAGAAATCTGTTACATCGATTTCTGCCCATACGATGTTTGCCTTTTTTTCTATCTTCTTAAGAACGGTAGGATAAACGAGACCGATTCTGCCTATTTCCTTACCGTCACAGATGATTGTATTGAGGTTCTTCGGATGCTCGTAGTTGTGTAACACCTTTGCTCCTGCAAAGTCAAGAGGAAGATGCTTGATGTCAGCGGAAAGAGTAAGGAGAATGTCACGAAGCTCGAAATAAAGCTGCTGAACAGGCTTTGTTTTACTGAAGAGAGAAACGGCAAGCTTCTTTCTTTCGTTGCAAAGACCGTCTTCTCTGTAGCCCTCTACTACTCTGCCCACCTCAAAGATACCAAAGTCGGGTGCAAAGGTGTTGTTCATCTTAACCTGGCAAAGCTGTGTGGGGATGATAGACTTACGGATAACCTCGATGTTCGGGTTGGTGGCATTCATAAGCTTTACATTATCCTCGATTTCGATGCCGAGAGCCTTATACTCGTCATAGTAAACCCAAACATAGGAATGTGCCTCATGAAGAGAAAATCTCTTTACTAAAATGTCCTTTATTCTGTCCTCTACTGTCTTTTCCTCAGCGGGACGGACGGGATAAAGAGGAGTAGCTGTGGTATGAATGTCGAAATTATCATAGCCGTAGATACGGGTGATTTCTTCGATGATGTCAGCCTTCATTGTAACGTCCTTGGTAGCTCTCCAGGAAGGAACGGTAACAGAGAAATCGTCACCTGCGAGCTCTACACCGAAGCCGAGAGAGGTAAGAGTCTTAACGATTGTATCGTTGTCGATGCTGATACCTGTATAGCGGTCTACGAAGCTTTTATTGAAGGCAAGATTGATTCTGTCATATTCGAAGGCTCTTTCGTCGGTGAGTGAGGAAACGACCTGTGCACCTGAGTCGATATCCTGTAAAAGCTTAACGAAACGGGCGATAGCAGGAACGGTAAGCTCGGGGTCAAGACACTTTTCATAACGCATGGAAGCGTCTGTTCTGTGTGCGAGACGGACAGTAGATTTACGGATAGAAACAGCATTAAAGGTAGCTGATTCGAGAGTGAGAGTAGTAGTATCATCTACTATTTCAGAGTCAAGACCGCCCATAATACCTGCGATAGCTACGGGGGTGTCACCGTTACAGATCATAAGGGTGTTTTCGTCGATATTTCTTTCCACACCGTCTAAAGTTGTGAAGGTGAAGGCCTCGTCAAAGCGCTTTATACGGAGCTTTTCTACCTTTCTTGAGTCGAAGGCGTGCATAGGCTGACCCATTTCAAGCATAAGGTAGTTTGTAAGGTCAGCGAGAAGATTAATGCTTCTCATTCCGCAATAGTAGAGACGGATTTTCATATTCACGGGGCTTACATTTTCGGTTATGTTTTCCACCTGTAAGCATGAATATCTCTGACAGAGCTCGTCTTCGATTTTCATATCAATCTTTTTAAGGCTGTCATACTTTGAAAGATCAGCAGTTTCGAGAGGCTTAAGAGGTCTGCCTGCGATGGCGGCAAATTCTCTCGCAATACCGTAGTGACCCCAGAGGTCGGGACGGTTGGTAAGAGATTTATTGTCAACCTCGAATACGATATCCTCTACCTCGTAAAGATCCTTGATGTCGGTACCGTTTGCGACCTCCTCTTTAATATCCATAATACCTGAGTTATCATCGCTGATACCTACTTCCTTTTCGCTGCAGCACATACCGTAGGAGGTATAGCCGGCGAGAGCACGGGGAGTAATTTCGATTTCGCCGATTTTAGCACCGATTTTAGCGAAAGCTGTCTTCATTCCTACTCTTACATTGGGAGCGCCGCAAACTACGTCGGTAAGCTGACCGTCACCTGCGTCCACCTTGAGAAGATGGAGCTTCTTTGACTCGGGATGCTCCTCTACGCTTTTTATTTCAGCTACAACGATACCGCTGATATCGGAGCCCTTAAAGAAAATTTCATTTTCAACCTCAGCTGTTGAAAGAGAAAATCTGCGGATAAGCTCTAACTTATCGAGACCTTCAAAGTCAACAAAATCTGAAATCCAGTTCATTGATAAAAACATATTATTCCTCCTCCCCTCTTATTCGTCGTCAGTAAACTGTGTAAGTGTTTTGAGACTTCCGCTGTTAAGATCACGGATGTCCTTGATGCCGTACTTCATCATAACGAGACGGGTAAGGCCGAGACCGAAGGCAAAGCCTGTATATTCCTCGGGGTCGATTCCGCCTGCCTTGAGTACCTCGGGATGAATCATACCGCAGGGGCAAAGCTCAAGCCAGCCGCTGTGCTTACAGGAGGGACAGCCGTCGCCGCCGCAGATAAGACAGCTGATGTCAAGCTCGAAGCCGGGTTCAACGAAGGGGAAGAAGCCGGGACGGAGTCTTACCTTGAGGTCCTTACGGAAAACCTCTGAAAGCATAGTCTTCATAAAGTAAATAAGGTTAGAAATAGAAATATCCTTATCTACCATAACGCCCTCCATCTGGAAGAAGGTGTTTTCGTGGCAGGCGTCGGTAGCTTCGTTTCTGAAGCAGCGTCCGGGGAAGATAGCCTTGATGGGGACACCGTCATTGATGAGAGCATCCTTATATTTCTTATAGATAGCATTCTGAGCCGCAGAGGTGTGGCTCTTGAGAAGCTGACCGTTATCGAGATAATAGGTATCCTGCATATCTCTTGCAGGGTGATGCTTAGGGATATTGAGAGCCTCAAAGCATTCATAGTCGGAAACGATTTCCGCATAATCTTCTACTGCAAAGCCCATTGATTTGAAAATCTGCTCGCACTGACGCTGAACGAGAGTTACGGGATGATAGGAGCCTTCACCGAGAGAAGCGGGCATAGAAATATCGAAATCGGGAGTAGCCTCGATTTCCTTAAGGATTTCCTGCTCCTTTAAAAAGGCTGTCTTTTCAGCGAGCTTATCCGTAAGCTCACCCTTAAGCTCGTTTACCTTCTGACCAAAGGTCTTCTTTTCTTCGTTTGAAAGGTCCTTCATACCCTTCATAAGCTCAGTAACGGGACCCTTTTTACCTAAGTATTTAACTCTTATGGCTTCCAGGTCGGCAGAGTTTTCTGCCTTTGCAAGTTCAGAAGCAAACTCGTCTCTGACAAGAGCAATTTTACTTTCCATATTAAACCTCCAATGTATTTTTGTATCTTAATTTATTTAGTCAGCGACATTTTAATGCAAAATGCAAAATGGCGGTCGCAAATTTACCGAGATGTATTGTTCAGTTTTTCCCCGCAGAGAAAAGTGTGTTATAAAAAGCAAACAGTGAAATTATAATATATTTTTTACCGGTCGATGTAAAAGTACATTTACAAAACTGTCTTACAAGGACACAACCCAAAATGTATTACAACAACACCGACAGGACTACAGCGCAGAGTCTCCGCTTTCAATAAAGGATGGTATCACGAAGTGACGGAGGCGGGGGGGTGAACTTTTATTCTGCATTTTTCATTCTGCATTTTGCATTAACCCAAACCGCCGTACGGTGCAGGGTAAAAAAAATCGTCCCATTATAAAAATGAGACGAATAAAATCCGCGGTACCACTCAAATTGCAGAGAAAATCTCTGCCGCTTATTTTCGCTTTAATGCAGCGACTACATTCTGCTTTTCACAGAAAACTCGTGAGGCGAAATTCGAGCACGGGGGCAATAGGATTTTTCCAGCATAAGAATCCCTCTCTGTAAAGCCTTATCCGCAGTCTACTGAAACTCAGTCATAGTTTTTAACGATATTGATGAGATTATAACTCAAAAGAAAGAATAAGTCAAGAGTTAAATATCATTTATGTCATAAGGTGTTCTCTGGTAAACGAAATAGTTCAGCCAGTTAGTGAACATCAGCGTACCGACATTTCTCCATGTGATAACGGGAGCCTTCGTCGGGTCGTCGTCAGGGAAATAGTTATAGGGTATTTTTATGTCCAGACCCTTTTCCTTGTCGCGGAAGTATTCCTTAGCGAGAGTATCCGCATCGTACTCGGAATGTCCCGTAGCGTAAAAGTTTCTGCACTCCAGGTCAGAAACTAGGTGAATACCCGACTGCTCGGAATAGGAAATTATCTGTAAATCCTTGCAAAGGGCAATATCTGAGAAGCGGATTTCGGTATGTCTTGACTGAGGAACATTATAAACGTCGTCAAAGCCTCTCATAAGGGGATGATAAAGGTCTAAAGGCTTATGAGGAAAGACACCGAACATCTTTTCGGGCAAGGTATACTTGGGAATTCCGTGGTGATAGTAAAGGCCTGCCTGCGCGCCCCAGCAGATATGGAAGGTGGAATAGACATTTGTCTTCGTCCACTCGAAAATCTGACACAGCTCATCCCAATAATCCACCTCTTCGAACTCCATAAGCTCTACGGGTGCGCCCGTAATAATCATACCGTCGTACTTTTTATTTTTGATTTCGTCGAAGGTATAATAAAACTTACTCAGGTGACTTTGCGAGGTGTTCTTAGCCTTATGGGTAGCTGTCTGAAGAAACTCCACATCCACCTGTAAGGGTGAGTTACTGAGAAGACGGAGAAGTTGGGTTTCCGTGGTGATTTTAGTGGGCATAAGGTTAAGGATAATGATTTTAAGCGCACGGATATCCTGACTCTTCGCTCTGGACTCAGTCATTACAAATATGTTTTCCTGCTCAAGACTTTCCCTTGCAGGAAGTCTGTCATCTATTTTAATGGGCATAGTCTTTCTCCTTACGATTAATTACATTTTATTATAAACGAAAGAAAGAGTAATTGCAAGAGGTGAGGGAAGAAAAATGCCTCCCCTGAATCAAGGGAGGCAATAATTATATTCAGCAATCACAGGAGAAGGTAAGCGGTCCGCCGAAAAGCTTAGTAAGAATTTTGAAAAGCTTCATAAGCATTTCGAGCAAGGGATGTATATGGCAGAAGCATTCGCACTTGATGTTATCGCCTGTGTCTACCTTATTTTCACCGCCGAGGATTACATAATAAGCAAGGTCGTCGGTTTCGAAGGTAACCGTACCGCCGTCTCTTATTGCTTCCATTTCCTCGAGACTTCCGTCTTCCTTAACGGCTATAACGGTGAAATACTTCACGTTCTCATC
>JAFXDE010000035.1 GCA_017516315.1 Clostridia bacterium
GAACCGTCGACCTCTAGCGTGACAGGCTAGCGTTCTAACCAACTGAACTACCGGGCCATTGGTGGGAACAACAGGGCTCGAACCTGTGACCCTCTGCTTGTAAGGCAGATGCTCTCCCAGCTGAGCTATGCTCCCATCTGTCTGTGAAGAGGTGTTCCTCACAGCGCTCGTATAATATAACAGAAAAGAGGCCGTTTGTCAATGGTATTTTGAAATTTTTTTGAAAAAATTTATTTTTTTCCCGGCCTTCCCTGGTGAGTTGCTTCGGTAATACCGAGGTCTTCATCCTCTGCTTCGTCATCAGGCAAAAAGCTGCCTCCGATAAAGGAGGTTATACTGACCATACGCTCGATGAAATTTTTCAGCCACAAGATAATTATATACATCAAATCCATAAAATATAACCTTCCTTTCCGTATTTTTCAATGTTATAATACTATAACAAGTTGCCCTGCATGTCAATAATATTTGAAGAAAATATTAAACATTTTCCGTATTTTTGTATAAAAACAGACTTTTACACCGATATACGATGTAAAAGTCTTAATATTTTTTAATAAACATCAGCTAAGTCGTAAATAAGTCTTTCTGTCTTATCCCATCCGATGCAGGGGTCGGTTATGCTCTTACCGTAGGTACCCTCACCGATTTTCTGAGTTCCGTCCTCGATGTAGCTTTCTATCATAAGGCCCTTTACGAGCTTATCTATATCGGAATTATGACGGCAGGAATGAAGAATCTCTTTGGCGATTCTGGGCTGTTCAAGATATTTCTTGGCCGAGTTCGCGTGATTGGTGTCTACGATAACTGCAGGATTTTTAAGATCAGAATGCTGTGCATAAAGCTCGGAAAGAAGAAGAAGATCCTCATAATGATAATTCGGGAAGGACTGTCCCCTGTCATTTACATATCCGCGGAGAATAGCGTGAGAAAGATCGTTGCCTTCACTTCTTACCTCCCAACCGCGGTAAATGAAATCATGCTTATGCTGTGCGGCAGTGATAGAGTTCATCATAACGGAAAGGTCGCCGCCTGTGGGATTTTTCATTCCGACGGGCACATCTATTCCGCTGGCTGTAAGTCTGTGCTGCTGATTTTCCGTGCTTCTTGCTCCGACGGCTACATAGCCTAAAAGATCGGAAAGATAACGGTAATTTTCGGGATAGAGCATCTCGTCAGCGCAGACAAAGCCTGTCTCGTTAATGGCTCTCATGTGAAGCTTTCTGATGGCTACGATACCCTTGATAAGGTCTGCTGCAGCATTAGGGTCAGGCTGATGAAGCATACCCTTGTAGCCGTCACCCGTGGTACGGGGCTTATTGGTATAGATACGGGGAATGATAAGAATTTTATCCTTTACCTTCTCCTGCACGGTAACGAGACGGGAAATATAATCCATTACGCTGTCCTCATTATCTGCCGAGCAGGGACCGATAACCAGAATAAGCTTTCTTTCCTTACCCTCGAAAATAGCGCGGATTTCTTCATCCTTCTGCTGTTTTATTGCCTGTGCCTCTTTTGTTATGGGGTATTCTTCCTTTATAAGCTTCGGAATGGGCAGCTTACATACAAAGTTCATATTCATATATTTATCTCTCCTTTTATTTGTCAAAAAGCTTTCTTCGCTCGGTGGAAGTTATCATCATATCCATAAGACCCTGACGGTCCTCATTTCTAAGATAATCATACATTTTATCCAGCTGACCTCTGAAAAGCTCCATTTCCTCCAAAAGTGCATCTTTATTATCGAGAAAAAGCTCACTCCACATTTTTTCATTAATTTTTGCGATTCGGGTCAGATCTCTGAAGGAGTCGGCAGTATAACGCTCGAGACTCGCATGCTCATAGCAGTTCATAAGCGCTACGGCAATGCAGTGGGTAAGCTGTGAAACAAAGCCGATCATCTTATCGTGCATTTCGGGAGAAATCTCTGAAATTCTACCGAAGCCTAAAATCTCACCGATTCTCTTACAGGCCTCTATACCCTCATCGGTATTTCTCTCTGTAGGCACCACAAGATAGTTCATACCGTAAAATATGCGCTCATCGCTGTTAGTGACACCGGAGCTTTCCTTACCTGCCATAGGATGAGCCGAAATAAACTCAACCATAGGCGGAAGCATATTCTGTATCTTATCAACTATACATCCTTTGACACCGGTAACATCCGTTACAAGTGTACCCGGCTTTATAAGTCTGCCGTTTTCCTCTATCCACTGAAGGAAAGTACCGGGATAAAGAGTAAAAATTATAACATCAGCTCTTTTTATCATCTCTTCATCGATCTCTGTCGTCGCTTTCTTTACCATCTTATGCTCTACGGCATATTCGGCATCCTTCTTTTCCTTGGTAATAGCCTCCACATAATAGCCCTTACCCGTAAGACCTCTGGCATAAGAGCCGCCTAAAAGTCCCAGTCCTATTATAAGAAATCTCGTATTTTTGTTAATCGTCATCTGTATACACCACCGCACCAAGCTCCGAAAGTCTCGCAAAAAAGTCGGGATAGCTTTTTCTTACCGCTTCGGCTCCCTCGATTTCACCGCCGTAGAGAGTAGCTATGACCGAAAGAGACATAACCACCCTATGGTCATTGTGACCGCGGAGAAGTCTGTTGCTTTTATGCAAGGGAGAGCTGTTTATTATAATTTCATTTTCTTTAACTTCTATATCTGCACCGAATTCAGAAAGCTCCTCTTTCATTACGGTGCCTCTGTCGCTTTCTTTAATTTTAAGTCTCGCCGTACCCGTAAGCGTCGCCCCGTTAAGAGCGCATGCTAAGGTCATAAGGATAGGCGCAAGGTCGGGACAGTCACTCACATCGAGAACGGGAGTGCCCTCATAAAGTCTTTTAAAGTATTCCTTATACACTCTGTCGCCCTGGATAGTAGACTCATTCAGACCCTTTACCGTTACCTCTGAGCCGAGATAATTAAAGGCATCGAGAAAAGCACTGTTTGAGCAGTCGCCCTCTACGGAATAATCACCGCCCAGATATTTCTGCGAGCCCTTTATATAAAGAGTGCTTTCGTCCTCCCATTCTGACAGGACACCAAATTTCTTCATAGCAGAAACAGTCATATCTATGTAGCTTCGGCTTTCTGTCTTACCGGTAAGCTTTATTCTGCTGTCGCCCTCACATAAGGGAAGCGCAAACAGCAGACCGCTTACGAACTGACTGCTGACATCGCCTCTGAGAGTATAATCACCCGCGGTGAGCTTGCCCTTTACCGATATTTTACCCTCACTGCGACCGAAATGAAGGCCCTTTTCTTCGCAGAGCCTTTCGTAAATCTCCATCGGCCTTTCCGGCAGCCTGCCGTAGCCCGTAAATTTGTGCTCACACTCTGAAAGCAAGGCTATGGGAATAAAGAAGCGAAGGGTGCTTCCGCTTTCACGGGCAGGAAAAATCCTGCTTTCCGTTATTTCCGAAGGGGATATTCCTTTGATTTTTACGAAATCTTCCCCTATTACTGTTTCTGCGCCCATTGCCTTAAGACAGTCAAGAGTAGCGAGAATGTCCTCGGAAAAGGCCACATTTTTTATTATGCTTTCACCCTCGGAAAGTCCTGCACAGATTAAAAGCCTGTGCGCCATACTCTTCGACGGCGGGGCGTTTATTTCGCCTCTGAGAAAGCCTTTTTCTATTTTTACTTTCATTTTATCACTTACTTATTAAGGTATTCTTCAAGGAAATCGACGGCTCTTAAATATCCGTCCGTACCGAGACCCGTTACAGTCTTAACCGCTGCGAGTCTGATATAGCTGACCTGTCTGAAATCCTCTCTTTCCTCTACCTTGGAAATATGCACCTCTACGGTGGGGATTCCTACGGATTTCACCGCGTCGAGAAGAGCTATGCTTGTATGGGTGTAGGCTCCCGGATTTATGATTATACCGTCATAACCTCCGTAAGCCTCCTGTATTTTATCTACAAGACATCCCTCGTGATTTGACTGATAAAAATCACATAAAATCTCTCTTTCACCACAGTAGGCTTTAATTTTATTTACCAAATCATCATAGGTCTCTCTGCCGTAATGGTCAGGCTCTCTTATGCCGAGCATATTAAGATTCGGACCGTTTATAACCAAAATTTTCATTTCAGCTTCTCCACCACACCTTCGACGGCATTCTGAACATTTCCGTCAATAAAAATTTTTTCATCACAGGCGGAAAGATAAATTCCGTATCTTTCCTCATAACGCTTCCTTAACGCCTCATAATCTCTAGAAAGAGGTCTGTTATCGGTAGGCACTATATCTTTGAGAGGTCTGTCGAGAAAGAAAAGCACACCGTTATGCTTAAGATACTCCCTATTTTCCTCTCTTAACACAGCACCGCCGCCCGTCGCGATGACGAGACCGTTTTTCAAGGCTGTTCTTTTTACGGCTACGGCTTCTATATCTCTGAAAAAAGCCTCACCCTTTTCGGCGAAAATATCGCTTATAGCTCCGTACTCCTCACTGATGAGGTCATCGGTATCCGTAAAGGCTTTACCGAGTCTTTCGCTCAGAGCCTTGCCTACAGTAGTCTTTCCGCTTCCGGGCATACCGATAAGAACTATATTTCTTTTCTCGTTTAAAATTCTTATGTAAGCATCATCGGAGGTCTTTTTTACATCGAAGCTTTTACCGCTGAAAATCTGCGAGGCTAAAACGGCCTGAGAAACGAGCATATAAAGACCGCATTCACAGCTTATACCCTCTCTCTCGCAGTCAAGGCAAAGCTTCGTTCTCAGAGGATTATATACCACATCGGTAACACCCTTCAGATTTTTAAAAAGAGACACATCCACAGCACTTTCATCCGTATTCGGATACATACCGCAGGGTGTGGTATTAATAATATAATCGCAGTCGCCGTGAAGAGAAATAATGTTACCGTAGTTAACCTCTCCCCTTCTGCTTACAGTGATTATCTCCCCTGCGCCGAGAGCCTCAGCCACGGCAGAAGCCGTTTTAGCCGTACCGCCCGAGCCGAGAATAACCACCTTTTTTCCTTCGTAGGAAAAGCCCTGCTTTTCGATAAGCATTTTCATTCCGCCGAAATCCGTATTGTAGCCGTAAAGCTTACCGTCACGGTTGACTACCGTATTCACCGCACCAATTTTTCGTGCGGCATCATCGATAAAATCAAGATAAGGAATAACACTCTGCTTATAGGGAATTGTCACGTTGATACCGATGAACTCCTTTTTTTTCATAAAAAGGTCCAGCTCATCGCGCGGTATCTCTTTTATTTCATAAGTATACCCGGCTATGCTTTCGTGAATTGGCTTAGAGAAGCTGTGAGAAAGCTTTTCACCGATAAGTCCGTATTTCATTTATATCACATCTTTTATGGTTTGAAATAGTCAGTTCCGAAATGGCCGATAAGCAAATCGCATAAAGCAAGTGCAGTTACGCTGTCGATAACTACTCTCGCTCTGTGGATAATCGCAGGATCGTGCCTTCCCTCAATGAGAATCGTCTCATCGGTCATATCCTTAAAATTAACCGTTTCCTGCTTTTTATAAATAGAAGGGGTCGGCTTTACGGCACATCGGAAGGTCACGGGCATTCCGTTTGTAATACCGCCGTTTATACCGCCGTTATTATTGGTTTTCGTCCTTACGGTACCTGCGTCACAGTAAAAGCTGTCATTAGCCTCACTGCCCTTCATTTTACCGAAGGCAAAGCCTGAGCCGAATTCCACGCCCTTGACGGCAGGAACTGAAAAAAGTGCGTGGGAAAGCATACTCTCCACCGTATCAAACCAAGGCTCGCCCACACCGGCAGGTACACCGATAACCGCCGTAGAAAGAACACCGCCGATGCTGTCACCGTCCTTTTTACATTCCTCGATAAGAGCAGAGATTTCTTCTCTTTTCTTTTCGCAGAGAACTGGCATATCAAGCTTTTCCAGAAGAGCAAAATCCTCTTCGTAAGCTACGAATTCTCTGTCCTCTATGTCACCGCAACGGGAAATATGGGTAGCGATTTTGATTCCCTTACTCTCCAATGCCTTTAAGGCTATGGCACCTGCCGCGACCAAGGGTGCGGTAAGTCTTCCCGAAAAGTGTCCTCCGCCCCGATAATCCTGAAAGCCGCCGTATTTACACTCGGCTGTATAATCAGCGTGAGACGGACGGGCAAGGTCCTTGGATTTCGAATAATCCTTACTTTTGGTATCGGCATTTTCTATCATAAGGCAAATAGGAGTTCCCGTAGCTCTGCCCTCAAAAACACCGCTGAGTATTTTTACTTCATCCCTTTCTCTCCTGGCAGTCGAAAGAGCGTTTACACCCTTTCTTTTTTCCATCTGTGAAGCGATAAAGCCTTTATCGATTTCTGTTCCCGGTGAAATGCCGTCGATAACGCAGCCTATAGCTTCGCCGTGACTCTCACCGAAAAGGGTTACGGAAAGGGAATTGCCGAAAGTGTTTTTCATTTTTAATCCCTCATTTATATAAGTTCCATTATTTCATCTACTGTCATATTTACAAATTCAAAGGAGCCGATTTCGCGGCAGAAAACAGCCGTTACTCCTTTGCTTTGGCTCTTTTTATCATGGGTTACGGCTTCTCTTACCTTATCCTTATCAAAGGGATAGGCTACAGGAAGTCCTGTTTTCTTCAGAGCAGAGATAACTCTTTCCTTTATACTCTCATCGCACATAGGTATCATACCCAGAGCCACACATTCTCCGTGGTAAAGCTCACCGAAGGGAACAGAGGCTTCTATACCGTGTCCGACGGTATGCCCGAAATTCAGCACCCTACGAAGTCCCGTTTCCTTTTCGTCCTCTTCCACAACTTTTCTTTTAACCGAAAGAGAGCGCTCGATTACCTCGTCGATTCTCGCCTCTGCCTCGCCTCTTTCGAAAATCTCGAAGAGAGCCTTATCCATTATAATACCCGACTTAAGCGCTTCGGCAAGGCCGTTTTTCAAATGTCTTTCAGAAAGAGTGGAAAGCACATCAGGGTCGATAATGACCTTTTTCGGCTGATGAAAGGCGCCGATAATATTTTTTATTCTGCCAAGGTCGATAGCTGTCTTGCCTCCGATAGAGGAATCCACCTGAGAAAGAAGGGTGGTTGGAATATTATAAAAGTCGATACCCCTCATATAGGTAGCGGCGGCAAAGCCTGCCATATCGCCAGTGACACCGCCTCCGACAGCTATTACCGCATCCCTTCGTGTAAAGGACAGCTCCATAAGCCTTTCACAGATTCTGCGGTAGGTATCGAAATTTTTACTTTCTTCGCCCTGAGGAAAGGTAAAAACCTCACTGTTCACGAAAGCATCTGCCACATTTTTTACATACTCTGCCGGCACTCCCGAGTCGGTTACTATCAGAACTCTTCTTTCCTCAGCTATACCGAGAAGCGTGCCTGCCCTTTTTATTGCTCCCCTTTCGAGGATTATGTCGTAGGCTTTTCCGCCTGCATTAACAGGTATGATCATCAATTATCACTCAAATCTTAGAATTATCTTTGTAGGTACCTATCATCTTAAGTCTGTCACAGCAATCAGAAAGCTCATCGAGCATATATCTGCCGCGTCTGGACTGTAAATCCCCCTCGATTTCCACATAAAAATAATAGGTCCAGATAAGGTCCTTCATAGCACGGCTTTTTATAGAACGCATCGAATAGCCGTGATGACCTATTACATTAATCGCGTGAGCCAAAGCACCTGCCTCGTCGGGTACGGTGAAAACGATAATGCTGTGGTCTCTTTTCTCCGTGCATAATGTACGGGAAAGGACTACAAAGCGGGTGGTGTTATCGCTGGCCTCGTTTATATTTTCTCTTATTACCTTAAGTCCGTAGAGCTCGGCTGTCTCTCTGCTCGCGATGGCGGCAAGGCTTTTATCACCCGTATCTGCTACCGTTTTAGCTGCTCTGGCTGTGTTTTCACAGCTCTCTGCTTTATAGCCTTGATTTCTTATATAGGAGGCACATTGGTCTAAGGCCTGCTGATGACTGATAACCTTAGTGATATCCTTTTCCGCTGCATCGGCCGTACCGATAAGATTATGTCGGATATCGAGACTGTAAAGACCGTTCACATAAAGTGAGCCGGAGAAAATAAGGTCTATAACCTGTCCGACCTCCCCTGCTCTGCTGTTTTCGATGGGAAGAACGGCGCAATCGCACTCACCCTTTTCCACAGCCTCATAGGCTGCTTTGAAGTCGGGGTAGGAAATTCTGTTTCCGTCAGGGAAAATTCTGCCTGCGGCTATGTGCGCGAAGGCTCCCTCCACACCGCTGTAGGCTACATTAAGACCCTCTAAAATACGGTGCTGATACCTTTTGGAAATATCCATAGTGCTTTTCAGAAAGGAAACATAAAATTCCTTCATCTCTTCATTATCTATATATTCAAGGTTTTTACTGATAAGATAGTCCTCTCTCGCTCCGTCGAAAACGGGAAGACCTCTTTCTTTTTTATACTCGGCTACTTCCTTTACCGCCGCCATTCTCTTTTCGAAAAGTGCAGCTATTTCTTTATCTGCTTCGCCGATTATTTCTCTGGCTTTATTGAGTTTATCCATAATTATTTACCCTTAAACAAGTCCGTATTCTTTCGCTAATTCTTTAAAAGCAGGAAGTGAAGCCTTAATCATTTCCGTAGAAACGCAGTAAGAAAGTCTCACATAACCCGGGAAGCCGAAGGAGTCGCTGGGAACTAAAAGAAGGTCATACTTCTTTGCTTTTTCGCAGAATGCCTCAGCACTTTCCTCCGGTGATTTCATAAACAGATAAAATGCTCCGTCGGGCTTGGCAGTTTTAAAGCCGAGCTCAGAGAAGGCATCGAGAAGAATATCTCTGTTCATTTTATAGACAGAAACATCACTTGTCTTGCCTACACATTTACTGATAAGGAACTGCATAAGTGAGGGCGCACAAACATAACCGAGCGCTCTGCCTGCACCGCAAACAGATTTATAAATAAGCTCAAAATCGCTCACCTCGTCGGGTACGAGAATATAACCGATTCTGTCACCGGGAAGAGAAAGTGATTTTGAATAGGAATAGCATACGAGGGTGTTATCATAGTATTGGGTAAGATAAGGCACCTTTACGCCGTCGTAAACAAGCTCCCTGTAGGGCTCATCGGAGATAAGAAAGATTTCCCTTCCGTATTCCTTTTGCTTTTCATTCATAATGCGGCAAAGCTCGGTAACGGTTTCCTCGCTGATAACCACGCCTGAGGGATTATTCGGAGAGTTAACCACCACAGCCTTTGTCTTCGGTGTTATAGCTCTTTCGAAGGCGTCAAGATCAATCTGCAGGTCCTCTGCCTTACATTTAACCTCTACAGCCTTAGCACCTGCCGATTCGATAAACACCTTATACTCGGGGAAATAGGGTGCGAAGATAATAATTTCGTCGTCCTTCTCCGTAAGAGCCTTGAAGCAGATAGAAAGAGAAGCGGCGGCCCCGGCTGTCATATAGAAATTCTTAAATGAAAAGGCTGTACCGAAGCGCTCATTCAGGTCATCGGCTATCGCCTGTCTCGTATCATTATCGCCTACTGCGGAGGTATAGCCGTGAAGGACAGTAGAGGGAAGAGTCTCCGTCAGCTCACGGATGGTTTCATTGACTATCTCGGGAGCAGGAACACTGGGGTTACCTAAGCTGTAATCGTAGACATTTTCAGCACCGATTTCGGCCTTTCTTTTTTTACCGTACTCGAATATTTCTCTTATAACGGAGCTTTTCGCACCGAGGTCGTACATTTTTTCATTTACCATAAATATCACCGTCACATTATTTTAATCGTCACTTTATTGAAGTGCATTAACAAAATATTATACACCTGTTAACTTAAACCGTCAATAAAAAACAACAGATTTTACACTCAAAAGTGAAAATGACGTACATTTATCGGCTAATTTTCACTTTAAGCATTTAAAGTTTTAAAGGTTTAAATTGTGATTATTTTAGCACAATAGTGGTCAAAAGTCAAGAGGTGACGGAGAAGAATTTTAAAAATTCTCGAAGAAGCAGAAGAACGAAATTAAAGCCATATGACAGAAAAACCTCCCCTTGAATTAAGGGAAGGTGATAAACATCAGTTTGACAAACAAGCTCAGCAGTCACAGTTAAATACAAGGGGGCCGCCGAAAAGCTTGGTAAGAATCTTGAATAATTTCATAAGCATTTCAAGTAAGGGATGTGAATGGCAGAAGCAGTCACATTTGATATTATCGCCTGTGTCCTTCGCATTTTCACCGCCGAGGATTACATAATAAGCAAGGTCGTCGGTTTCGAAGGTAACCGTACCGCCGTCTCTTATTGCTTCCATTTCCTCGAGACTTCCGTCTTCCTTAACGGCTATAACGGTGAAATACTTCACGTTCTCATC
>JAFXDE010000036.1 GCA_017516315.1 Clostridia bacterium
CATTTTCAGCTATGACAGCCGTCTCGACCCGGTAGATCTGGCTGACGATCTTTATGAGTTCGTAAAGGAGGTTAAGAGAATTACCGGCTGTGACCGTTATGAGCTTGTTTCCTCAAGCCACGGCGCCTCTATCGCTGCTTCTTATATGACCAAATATACTGATGAATGGGACAATGTGGATTCTGTTCTTTTCTGCGTTCCTTCTCTTCCCGGTATCGATTTCGTCGGTGAGCTTTTCAGCGGCACATTTAATTTCGATCCCGATGTGCTTGTAGGCTTTGTCGATGATTTAGTAGGAAACGATGATATAAACCTCATTCTTTCCGTTCTTAATAAAAGCGGCGCTTTAGACAAGATTTTACAGTATGGTCTCGAGCCTGTGGTACAGATAGCACTTCTCAGAGCCGTTAACAGAATAATCCACGATATTTTCGGTACCTTCCCCTCTATCTGGGCTTATGTTCAGGATGAATTTTTTGAGGATGCTCTTCTTTGGCTTTACGGTGAAAATTACGCTTCACCCGACCACAGCCACGCTAAGCTTATCGAAAAGATCACATATTACCACGAAGAAGTTATGATGAAGGCTCCCGAGCTTATGCTCTCTATGCAGGAGTCGGGCATAAATGTAGGTATCATCGCTAAGTACGGCTTTGCTGCCAAGCCCTTAAGCAAATCCGGTAATGTTCTCAGCGATAATCTTATGGATCTGGAGGATGCGAGCTACGGTGCTACCTGCTCCATGCGCGATGAAACCTTACCTGCTGATTATACACAGAAGTTATATCCCGAGTACAATATGATTTCCGCTGACAGATGTGTAGACGCTTCTACCTGTCTTCTTCCCTTCAACACATGGATAATCAAAGGCTTTTACCATGAGGAAAATAATGATGCCTATTGGCAGATGGTAAATGACATCGTTTACAGAGATCTCGACATAAACTCAGATGCGAAATATCCTCAGTTTCTTCAGAAATGTCCTACAGACGGCGAAAAGATTGAGCCGATGACTGTTCAGCAGGAGGAAAAGGAAACTACTCTTCTCCAGGATTTCATCAGACTTCTTACCCGTTTCTTCGAAATCATTACGGAAAAGCTTAAGGAGCTTTTTGGCTTATAATAATAAAGGGTGACACCTCTTCGGAAGTGTCACCTTAAATTATTTATTTTATCTGTAACATTTCGTCTTTTCGGTTGTCTAATGTATGACAGAAGAAAAGTTATAACTGATTTCTGCAGAAGGGAGGGTGATAGGATGCGGAAGAAAAAAGAAGGTAAAAATATTTCTGACAGGGTACTCTGTGCGGAGTATGAAGCCGTTTACCGTTATGTGCTTTGCCTTTGCCGTGACGATGCTGTGGCTAAGGATATAACACAGGAAACCTTTCTTAAGGCGATGAAGGGTGCAGACAGCTTCGCAGGTGACAGCAGTCTTTATACCTGGCTTTGCGCCATAGCCAAAAGAATATGGCTGAACAGTCTTAAAAAGCAGCGTCGTGAGGATTTTTCCGATTTCAGCGAGGAAATATACGATGAAAGCAAGGCTTCTCTCGAGGAAGTCCTTTCGGAAAAGGATACGGCTATGTATATACATAAAATAGTTCATCAGCTGGACGACCCCTATAAGGAAGTATTCTCTCTGAGAGTTTTCGGTGAGCTGTCCTTTTCCGAAATCGCACAGCTTTTTTCTAAAACAGACTCCTGGGCGAGAGTAACCTATCACCGCGCAAAGAAAATAATAACCGAAAAAATGAGAAAGGACGGATATTATGAATAAAGAGATAAACAGATTAGACTGTGCCGTGGTAGAGGATTTACTGCCTCTTTATCACGACGGAGTGGTAAATGTGATTACGGCTGAGGCCGTGGAGGAGCATCTCAAAGAGTGTGAGCTGTGCAAAAAGGAATATGAAAGCATTTCTGCTGATATAGGCGAAAAGAAGGAAAAATCCACTAAAGAGGCTTTCACTATAATGATAAAGAAAAAGAGAATCAAGCAGGTGCTTCTGACGGCTTTTGCCTGTGTTATTTCCTGCTGTATTTTATCGGGCAGCTGGACTTTCCTTAATCACGCCTGCGTATTCGAGCAGAAGGATGTTAAGGTGGAACGGGTTTACAGATACAGAAGCACTGACGGAGAAGATAAGTTTTTTGTTGAGCTTGAGAGCTCTCCTGCCAGAAGTATTTCTGTGGATTATAAGGACGAAGACGGAGTTAAGGTCTGCGAGGCTACTATCAGGGCTCCCTTTATACCGCCTTCCAAAGAAGAATATAATTGGAATTCTGTTATCTTGATCAGTGCCGAAAATAAAGAGACAGGTATTTATTCCGATGAGCTGAAGATAGGAGAAATTACCGCGTGGACTAAGGAAGGAAACGCAAACGATGAAGTTCCTGCTTATGTTTATGCCTACGATCTTTATGAAAACAGCAATAATGATGAATTCGGCGACTCCGACACCTGTGGCTGGTCTTGGTATGGAAACACCGCAACTATTGAACACGCAAAATACGGCAGACTGACCTGGAATATGGAGGGTAAGCTTATTGAGGGCTCACCCGAAACGGAAAAAGAAATACTTGACTTATACAAATAAATGAAAAAGGTGGCACCTCTTCGGAAGTGTCACCTTAAATATTCTCTTAAAGAAGCTCTGCTCCGTGCTCTCTGCAGTATTTCACTGTCTCCTCATCCCAGTAGGAGGACTGTACCTCGCCGATGTGAGCCTTACGAAGGAAGAACAGGCACATTCTCGACTGACCGATACCGCCGCCGATGGTGTAGGGAAGCTCTCCGTTTAAAAGAGCCTTATGGAAGGGAAGCTCCTTTCTGTCCTCGCAGCCGCTTTCCTTAAGCTGACGGTTTAATGCGTCCTCGTCTACACGGATACCCATCGAGGAAAGCTCGAGAGCGATGTCGAGAAGGGGATAGTAAACGATAATGTCGCCGTTGAGAGTCCAGTCGTCATAGTCGGGGGCTCTGCCGTCGTGGGGCTTTCCGTCGCTGAGCTTGTCACCGATGCCGATGATGAAAACTGCGCCGTGTTCTTTGGCGATGGCGTATTCTCTTTCCTTACGGGAGAGGTCGGGATATTTCTCTTCAAGCTCCGATGAAGTGATAAAGGTTATCTTTTCGGGGAGAAGGTTACCGATGAAGTTATATTCCTTGGTTATGTAATATTCCGTGTGTCTGAGAGCCGCATAAATAAGCTTTACGGTTTTTTTCAGAGTGTCGAGGGTTCTTTCTTCCTTTGTAATGATTTTTTCCCAGTCCCACTGGTCTACGAAAATGGAGTGGATGTTATCCGTATCTTCATCACGGCGGATGGCGTTCATATCCGTATAAAGGCCTTCGCCCTTTCCGAAGCCGTACATTTTAAGTGCGAAGCGCTTCCATTTGGCTAAAGAGTGAACGATTTCGAAATTCTTTCCGCTGAAAACATCGAAGCTTACGGGTCTTTCCGTACCGTTCAGGTTATCGTTCATGCCGCTGTCTGCGTCAACAAAAAGAGGCGCAGAAACTCGGGTAAGATTTAATTCTATGGCAAGGTCTCTTTCAAAGAAGTCCTTTACCTTTTTGATAGCGATTTCAGTTTCTCTGAGGTTAAGATGAGAAACATAGTTTTCGGGAATACAGTGAGGCATAAAACCACCCTTTCGTCTAAGACCGCCTTTCGCGGCGTCAATATAAACGATATTATAACAAATTTGACTGCTCAATGTCAATATCAGGGTGCAATTAAAAAAGAAAGGATTTCTTTCGTCAAAATAAACAAAAATTTTAATCAGAGTTCTATCAATTTGACTAAAGGGTAGAAACGATATTTTTTTCTGAAAAACTATTGATTTTTTGTTTTTTGTAGTGTATTATATGGCTGTACTTGAGAGACAGTACAAAACACGGGAACGAAAGTTCCGACTTAATATGCTTACTCCACTATAATGTTTTCTTCATATTTTCTCCTTTTAAAAGCACTCGGTTTCTCCCCGGGTGTTTTTAATTTTTATTTTTAAAAAAGTAGTGCTTTCGCCTTGACTTTACCGCTTCATTGTGGTAAAATGCTAACACGCTAAAACAAAGAGGTGTAAAATACTATGTATAAAAGAAATACAGAGGCTGTCGAAAAGCTCTATAATGCGATACTTACTCTTAAAAACAGCGAGGAGTGTTCTCTCTTTTTCGAGGATATATGTACTATCCAGGAGCTGGAAACGATAGCACAAAGACTCGAGGTAGCCGAAAATCTTGCTCAAAAGAAGAGCTACCAGGAGGTAAATAAAATTACGGGCGCTTCCACAGCGACTATCAGCCGTGTAGGTAAGTGCATAAATTACGGTGCCGGCGGATATAAAATGGTATTAGACAGACTCAGCGAGGTTGAATGATGATTAACAGCTCTATTCTTAAAAGCGAAGAAAGGTTTTCCTTTGCTCTTCGCTCTCTTTACAGCCGTTTCGGTTACGGCAGATATAAAATGAATAAATTCGAGGAATATGACCTTTATGTAAGAAATAAGGACTTTCTTATTTCCGACGGTGTCATTACCTTTACGGATACAAACGGCAAGCTTCTGGCTCTTAAGCCCGACGTTACTCTTTCTATTATAAAGAATACGAAGGATGTAAAAGGCTTCGTTCAGAAGCTCTACTATGACGAGCATGTTTACCGTATTTCGAAGGACTCCCACTCCTTCAGAGAAATAGCCCAGACAGGTCTCGAGTGCATCGGTGACATAGGCGTTACGGATATATGTGAGGTTATCTATCTTTCTCTTATGAGCCTACAGAGTATCAGTGAAAGTTACATCCTCGACCTTTCCCACGCAGGACTTATGACGGCTCTTTTCGACTGCATCGGTCTCAGCAAGGAGGATAAAAGTAAGGTAGTTTCTCTTATTAACGAAAAGAACTATGACGCGGTCATTTCTTTCGGTGACGAGGTTTCCGCGCTTGCGAAGGCACTTATGACTGCCCGCAGGGATACAGATATAATCAGAAATGCGGCAGAGCCTTACTTCGACAATGAAGAAGTAAAAAAGAACTTCAGCGAGTTTGAGGAGATTTATCAGTGCCTTTGCAGTCTCGGTATGAAAGAAAAAATCAATATCGACTTTTCCATAGTCAGCGACATCAGCTACTACAGCGGTACTCTCTTCAAGGGCTATGTAGAGGGTATTCCCTCGAGCGTTCTTTCGGGCGGTCAGTATGACGGACTTATGAGAAAAATGGGTAAAAGCTCAGGAGCCGTAGGCTTTGCAGTTTATCTTGATATGCTCGAGCGCTTCGGTAAGGAGGAAAAGGAATACGATTATGATACGGTGGTTATCGTCAGCGAAAAGACGCCTCCCGAAAAGGTGATAAAAACAGTAAGCGACCTTTCCTCCAAGGGGGAAAGAGTAATAGCCCTGAAAAGTGTTTCCGATTCCGTAAGATATAAAAATATAGTTAGAATCCGGGAGGGTGAAAACAATGATTAATGTAGCTCTTCCTAAAGGCAGACTCGGCGAAAAGGTCTATGCTATGTTTGAGCAGTCGGGCTATGAATGTCCGTCCATAAAGGAAAAGGGCAGAAAGCTCATTTTCGAAAATGAAGAAAAGGGTGTACGCTATTTCTGGGTAAAGCCTTCAGATGTGGCTATTTATGTAGAAAGAGGCGCCGCCGACATCGGTGTGGCAGGCAAGGATATTCTTTTAGAATATGAGCCTGATGTTTACGAGCTTTTAGACCTTGACATCGGAAAATGCGTTATGGCTGTGGCGGCGAAAAAGGACTTCCGTGACAATACGGAGCAGACCCTCAAGGTAGCCACCAAGTTTTCAAACATTGCCCGAAAATACTACGGTGAGAAGTGCCGTGATATCGACATTATCCATCTTAACGGCTCTATCGAAATCGCCCCTATTTTAGGCCTTTCCGATGTTATAGTGGACATCGTGGAAACAGGCAAGACCCTTTATGAAAATAATCTTGCCCCCTTTGAAACCATCGTACCCATCAGTGCGAGACTTATTTCAAATAAGGCATCATACAAATTCAAGCAGGAGGAAATCGAAAGGGTGAGAGCCTCTCTTGCGGAAATTGTGAGGAATTCAGATGATTAAGATTTTAGAATATAAAAACATAAATAAGGATGAGATATTCTCCCGTATGGCTGAGACGCCTGATGTTTCAGATATCGTTTCGTCTATAATAGAAAATGTAAAAGTAAACGGTGATAGGGCTGTTTTCGAATATACGGCGAAGTTCGATAAGGCTGAGCTTTCCACTCTCGAGGTAACGAAGGAGGAAATTGAGGAGGCTGTGGCATCAGTAGAGCCTGAGTTTCTGAGAATACTTAAAACTGCGGCGGAAAACATCAGAAAATTCCATTCCAGACAGGTAAGAAACTCCTTTATCATCAGCGAGGATAAGGGCATCGTGACGGGTCAGAAAATCACTCCCGTGGAAAGAGCAGGCCTCTATGTTCCGGGAGGTACAGCCGCTTATCCCTCGACAGTGCTTATGGATTCGATTCCCGCTAAAATCGCAGGGGTAAAGGAAATGTGCATCGTAACGCCGCCGAACAGCGAGGGCAAGATTAATCCCGTTATCCTCGCCGCCGCTTCCATAGCCGGTGTAGACAGAATTTTCAAGGTAGGAGGAGCTCAGGCTATAGCTGCTTTGGCTTACGGTACTGAAAGCATCCCCAAGGTGGACAAGATAGTAGGTCCCGGTAACGCCTTCGTTGCCGAAGCGAAAAAGCAGGTTTACGGTCTGGTTTCCATAGATATGATAGCAGGACCCAGCGAAATTCTCGTGGTGGCTGACGGTAAGAGTAACCCTGCTTATGTGGCAGCGGATCTTCTTTCACAGGCCGAGCACGATAAAAATGCAAGTGCAGTACTCGTTACGGAATCCCTCGAACTCGCCAAGGCAGTAAGCGAAGAGCTTGAAAAGCAGATTCCTATGCTGGAAAGACAGGAGATAGCGCGTGTATCCATAGATAATAACGGTAAAATTATCGTAGCGGAAACTCTTACACAGGGCATCGATATCGCCAATGAACTCGCTCCCGAGCATCTGGAGCTTTGTGTAGATAATCCCTTTGATTATCTTGACAGCGTAAAAAATGCAGGCAGCATCTTTATGGGAAGATACTGTCCCGAGGCTCTGGGCGACTACTATGCAGGCCCTAACCATACCTTGCCTACAGGCGGTACAGCGAGATTTTCCAGTCCTCTTTCCGTGGATGACTTCGTGAAAAAATCACAGTTCACCTATTATACAAAAGAAGCTCTCTTCGCCGTGGCAGAGGATGTAGGCTTCTTCGCAGAAAAAGAGGGACTTACCGCCCACGCAAAAAGTGCAGTTATAAGAATGGAAGAAAGAAAATGAGTAAATTTCTTAATGATAAATATTTGTCTTTGGAAAGGTATGTTCCCGGTGAACAGCCTCAGGACAAAAAATACATAAAGCTTAATACCAACGAATCACCCTTTCCGCCCTCGCCTAAGGTTATCGAGGGTCTGAATAAGGAGGAAAAGGAAAAGCTCTGCCTTTACTGTGACCCCGAATGTAAGGGTCTTAAAAAGGCTTTGGCCGATCTTTACGGCGTTAAAGCCGAAAATGTTTTCCTTTCTAACGGCTCGGATGATATTCTTAACTTTGCCTTTATGGTATGGGGTAAGGACGGAGCGATTTTCCCCGACATAACCTACGGATTTTATACTGTTTTCTGTGACCTTCACGGAGTGAAATACACACAGTATCCCTTAAAGGATGACTTTTCCATCAACGCCGATGACTACATCGGCAAAAAGGAATTCGCCGTAATCGCAAATCCAAACGCTCCAACGGGTATGACCATGGAAATGAGCGACATCGAAAAAATCGTCGCATCAAATCCCGACAGAGTGGTGCTTATCGACGAGGCTTATGTAGATTTCGGCGGTGAAAGTGCATTACCTCTTACCGAAAAATACGATAATATTCTCGTATGTCAGACCTTCTCGAAATCACGCTCTTTAGCCGGTGCGAGACTCGGCTTTGCCATAGGTAATAAAGCTCTCATAGAGGATCTCGATCTTATCAAATACTCGACCAATCCCTACAATGTAAACAGACTAACACAGAAGGCAGGGGAGTATGCCGTAGAGGAAAACGAGTATTATGTAAATAACTGTAAAAAGATAGTCGAAAACAGAGAGTACACACAGAGAGAGCTTGAAAGGCTCGGCTTTAGGGTGCTCGACTCGAAGGCTAATTTCATCTTCGTGAAAAGCGATAAAATCAGCGGCGGAGACCTTTACACTGCCCTTAAGGACAGAGGTGTTCTCGTACGCCATTTCACGAGGGAAAGAATAAAGGATTATAACCGTGTGACAATCGGCTCGAGAGAGCAGATGGAGAAATTCATCGGATGCGTCACGGATATTCTGAAAGGAGAATAATAATGAGACAGTCTCAGATAAAAAGAGAAACAGCAGAAACGAAAATAAACCTTTCTCTTTGTCTTGACGGCAAGGGTGAAAGCGAAATAAAGACAGGCTGCGGCTTTTTGGACCACATGCTCACTCTTTTCGCAAGACACGGCGATTTCGACCTTAAAATCGACTGCACAGGTGACACAGAGGTGGACTATCATCACACAGCCGAGGATATCGGTATAGTTTTAGGCAAGGCTTTTAAGGAAGCTCTCGGCGATATGAAGGGTATTACCCGTTACGGCAGTATGATTCTGCCTATGGACGAAAGTCTTATCCTTGTAGCCTCCGATATTTCGGGAAGAAGCCATCTTTCTTATTCTCTTGACATACCTACCGAAAAGGTGGGCGACTTCGATACAGAGCTTGTCAAGGAGTTTTTCCTCGCCTTCGTAAGAAATGCGGACATCACTCTTCACATTAAAAAGCTCGACGGCGAAAATTCTCATCATATAATCGAGGGTGCCTTCAAGGCCTTCGCACGAACAATGAAGCAGGCAGTAAAAATCGATGAGAATAACAAGGATAAAATTCCTTCCACAAAGGGTGTGCTTTAATGATAGCGATAATTGACTACGGTGTGGGTAACCTTTTTTCTCTCAAATCCTCCTTCTGTGCCATCGGACAGGAGGCAAAGGTTACAGACGATGCCGACGAAATAAGAAAAGCCGATAAAATCATCCTTCCCGGTGTAGGAGCCTTCGAGGATGCGGTGAAAAAGCTTAGAAATACGGGTCTCGACCTCGTTTTAAAGGAAGAAGCCGAAAAGGGTAAGCCTGTTATGGGTATATGTCTGGGTATGCAGATGCTTTTCGAAAGAAGCTTCGAGTACGGATGTCACGAGGGCTTGGGACTTATCAAGGGTGACATTATACCCTTCGAGGGTGAAATAGACTCTTCTCTGAAAATTCCGCACATCGGCTGGAATGCTCTGGAGATCAAAGAGGATTTACCCATTTTTAAATACATAAAAAACGGTGACCATGTTTATTTCGTTCATTCCTATTTCGCTGAGGTTACCGAAGAAACCATAGCTAAATGCGAATACGGAACAGTTTTCACCGCCGCCGTAGGTAAGGATAATATTTACGGCTGTCAGTTCCATCCCGAAAAAAGCGGACAGGTGGGACTGAATATTCTCAAAGGATTCTGCGAACTCGGAGGTTAAGAAATGCTTATTTTACCTGCTATTGACCTTTATGATAAAAAGGCCGTAAGGCTTTATAAGGGTGATTATGAACAGATGACCGTCTACAGTAATAACCCTCTCGAAATAGCGCGAGATTTCGAAAAAAAGGGTGCTACCTTTGTTCATCTCGTTGACCTTGAGGGTGCAAAAAACGGCACCACACCCAATATTGACATAGTAAGAAAAATCGCCGACTATACCTCTCTCGAAATCGAAATCGGCGGAGGAATAAGAGACGAGGAAACCATAAAAAAGTATCTTGACTTAGGTGTTACGAGAGTAATTTTAGGAACAGCCGCAGTAACGGACAGCGAGTTTTTAGAGAGAGTTACTGCGAAATATAAAAGCTCTATAGCTGTCGGAGTTGACCTTAAGGACGGCTATGTGGCCATCAAGGGATGGACAGAAAAATCTCAGAAGACAGCCGACGAGTTTTTCTCCTATCTTTCCTCCATCGGCGTAAAAACTGTTATCTGCACCGATATTTCGAAGGATGGCGCTATGGAGGGCACAAACCGTGCGCTTTATAAGGAGCTTTCCGAAAAATACAGTATGGACATCGTGGCTTCGGGCGGTGTTTCCTCCCTCGAGGATATCGAAGCGCTCCGAGAGATGAACCTTTACGGCGCTATTTTAGGCAAGGCATACTATATAGGCGCCGTTGACCTCGAAAAAGCGATAGAGGTGGCGAAATGATAACTAAAAGAATAATTCCCTGTCTTGATGTAAAAAACGGCAGGGTGGTAAAGGGTACTAATTTTAAAAATTTAAACGATGTTTCTTCCCCTGTGGAATTAGCGAGATACTACAGTGAATGCGGTGCAGACGAGCTGGTTTTTTACGATATAACAGCTTCCTTCGAGGGCAGACAGCTTTTCATCGACATTCTTAAGGAGGTAGCCTCTCAGATATTTATTCCTCTTACCGTAGGCGGCGGAATAAACACCGTAGAGGACTTTGACCGTGTGCTTAAGTGCGGTGCTGACAAGGTAAGCGTCAATTCGGGTGCCATTAAAAATCCCGACCTTATTTCTCAGGCTGCCCGTCTTTACGGTAATCAGTGCGTAGTGCTTTCGGCCGACATAAAGAGGGTAGACGGAGAATTCCGTATTTTCGCCAAGGGTGGCAGAGAGGACACGGGCATAGAGGCTATCGGCTGGATAAAGAAATGTGTGGAAATGGGCGCAGGTGAGGTGGTAGTAAATTCTATCGACACCGACGGTGTAAAAAAAGGCTTCGACATCGAAATGCTGGGGGCTGTAAGAGAGGTGGTAAATGTTCCTGTAATAGCTTCGGGAGGAGCAGGCTCGGCAGAGGATTTCGTAGCTCTTTTCAAGGAAATTCCCGATATGGATGCAGGTCTTGCCGCATCTATCTTCCATTTCTCTGAGGTCCTTATCCCCGACCTAAAAAAACTTATGAAAGAAAACGGAATTAATGTGAGGTAAACTATGGTTAGCTTTGATATAAATAAACTTAAATTCGATGAAAAGGGACTCATCCCCGCCGTGGTAACGGACAGCATAACGAAAAAGGTTCTCACCGTGGCATATATGAACAGAGAAAGTCTCGAAATCTCCCTAGAAAAGGGCCTTACCTGTTTCTACTCACGCTCCCGACAGGAGCTGTGGCTCAAGGGTGAAACCAGCGGTAATTATCAGCACATCGTATCAATCACCGCTGACTGTGACTACGATGCACTGACCGTAGTAGTGGAAAAGGACGGACCTGCCTGCCACAAGGGCACGGACAGCTGCTTTACCAATGAGGTTTACAGAAACGAAAAGCTACAGGAATTCTCTCTTCAGGGTCTTTACGAGCTTCTTAAGGACAGAAAGGAAACCCTTCCCGAAGGATCTTATACTACTTATCTGTTCCAAAAGGGAATAGATAAAATCCTTAAAAAGGTAGGCGAGGAGTGTACCGAGGTAATTATTGCCGCAAAGGCTAACGATAAGGCTGAAACGGTATATGAAATTGCCGATCTTGCCTATCATCTGATGGTGCTTATGAATGAAATGGGCATTACCGTGGAGGATGTTCACAGAGAGCTCGCCTCGAGACACGTTATCGACCATAAGGTCAAGCAGGAAAAGATGACATAAATAAAAGCCTCGCGCGGTAACGGAAGGCTTTACGGCTTAAAGAAAAGGAAAAGCGGTTTATCGCGTGAGACTGTATTGACAATAATGTTTTTTCTGTGATATAATATTCCTTAACTTTTTAATGAAAATCCAGGAGTTTTTAAAATGAAACTGACAGGCTCACAAATCGTAATAGAAACCCTTATTGAGCAGGGCGTAACCGATGTTTTCGGTTATCCCGGCGGTCAGGTTTTAAACATATACGATGCCCTTTATCAGGCAGGAGACAGAATCAACCATATTCTTACTGCCCATGAGCAGGGTGCGGCACATGCGGCTGACGGGTATTCCCGTGCTACGGGCAAGGTAGGTGTGGTTATCGCCACCTCGGGCCCCGGTGCAACCAATCTCGTTACGGGTATCGCTACGGCTATGCTCGACTCCGTTCCTATGGTAGCCATTACGGGTAACGTTCCCACCTCACTTATCGGCAGAGACAGCTTTCAGGAAATAGACATCACCGGTGTTACACTTCCCATAACCAAGCATAACTATTTCGTAAGCGATGTAAATGAGCTTGCCGACACTATCCGTGAGGCCTTCAGAATCGCTAAATCGGGAAGACCCGGTCCTGTTTTGGTAGATATTCCGAAGGATGTACAGCTTGCCTTGGCCGAATACGAAAAGAAGGAAGCCGTTTCTCCCTTCGAAACAAAAAAGGCAAAGGATAAGTATATCGGACAGGCAGTACAGCTTATCGCCGAAAGCGAAAGACCCTACATATATATCGGCGGCGGTGCAATGGGTCAGAATATGGCCGAAGAGATTATTGCCTTTGCCGAAAAGACAGACGCATATATCGGCTCGACCTTTATGGGCCTTTCGCTCATTCCCTCTTCCCACGAGAGATTTTTGGGTATGCAGGGTATGCACGGCCATTATGCTTCTTCTATGGCTCAGAAGGAGGCCGACCTTATTATCGGTATCGGTGTCCGCTTCAGTGACAGAGCCACGGGCAATACACAGAAATTCGCAAAGAATGCGAAGATTATCCACATCGAGGCTGACAGATCGGAAATCAATAAAAATGTCTCTGCAGATGTGGGCGTTCACGGTGACATAAAGGACAGCCTTAAGAGAATTACCGAGCTTTGTGAAAAGAAAAAGCTTCCCTTATGGAGAGAAAAGGTAGACGCTCTTAAAAAGCAGGAGAAAATCAATGACAGTAATTCAGAGAAGGCTTCGGCTGCTCCTCTTACTCCGAAGATGATTTTCGATGCTGTAAATAAGCATAAAAAGGAATCTACCGTTATCGCTACGGATGTAGGTCAGCATCAGATGTGGACAGCACAGTATGCGGACTTCACCAGCAACCGTACCTTCGTTTCAAGCGGCGGTCTCGGTACTATGGGCTACGGCCTCGGTGCCGCAATCGGTGCCGCTGTGGCTAAAAGAGAGGCTACCGTCTTGGTTACGGGCGACGGCTCCTTCGGTATGAATCTTAACGAGCTGGCTACTGCCGTTACCTATGACCTTCCCGTGGTAGTCGTGCTTATGAATAACGGTGTACTCGGTATGGTGCGTCAGTGGCAGACACTCTTTTTCGGAAAAAGATACTCCCATACTCTGCTGGGCAGAAAAACGGACTTCGTAAAGCTCGCTGAGGCCTTCGGTGCCGAGGGAAGAAGAGCAGAAACGGCTGAGGAATTCGAAAGACATTTTTCCGAGGCTATGGAGAAGGGCGGAGTTACGGTTATTGATACTAAAATAAATATGGACGAGTTCGTTCTTCCGATGCTTCCTCCCGGAGGCTCAATAGATGACATTATCGTAAGCGTGGAGGATAAATGATGAACAAATATGTTATAGCGGCCCTCGTAGAGAATAAGCCGGGTGTTCTTACCCGTGTTTCATCGATGTTTACCCGAAGAGGCTTTAACATCGATGCTCTTACCGTAGGTGAAATCGAGGACAGCAATTATTCGCGAATCACCATCACTATTACGGGTGATGAGAATACCAGAGACCAGTTCGTAAGTCAGCTTCGTAAGCTTTTCAATGTAAAAAAGGTTCAGGTTCTCGAAGCAGGAAACACCATAAGCCGTGAGCTTCTTTTAATCAAGGTTAAGAATTCACCCGAAATCAGACCTGAGATTATGGCAGCTACTGAGGTTTACAGAGGAAAAATCATCGACTATGCGGCTGATGTTATGAGCGTAGAGGTTACGGGTGAGCCCGTAAAAATCGACTCGTTTATCGAGCTTATGAAGCCTATGGGTATTTTAGAGATGTGCCGTACAGGTATAGTTGCCATCGAAAGAGGTAAAGGCACATTACTTACAGTGGAATAAATTTTAATTAAAATACATTCAAATGCAAAACAAAGGAGTTTTAATTATGCAGAATATTTATTATCAGCAGGATTGTAATCTTGCAAAGCTCAGCGGTAAAACCGTAGCAATCATCGGCTACGGCTCCCAGGGTCACGCACACGCTCTCAACCTCAAGGAAAGCGGTGTAGATGTTATCGTAGGTCTTTACGAGGGCAGTAAAAGCTGGGCAAAGGCTGAAAAGCAGGGTCTTAAGGTTATGACCTCTGCAG
>JAFXDE010000037.1 GCA_017516315.1 Clostridia bacterium
ATGCAAGCCTTACATGTTTCGAAGTCGGGGCCGTGGTCAAGATGAAGAGCGATGGGAAGGCCTGTTTCTTCTGCAGCAGCCTTAACCATAGCTACGAGATAGCCGTGAGAAGCGTACTTTCTTGCGCCTGCGGAAACCTGAAGGATAACGGGAGAATTGTGCTTTTTAGCAGCTCTTGTGATACCCTGGATGATTTCCATGTTGTTTACATTGAATGCACCGATAGCGTAACCGCCCTTGTATGCATCCTCAAACATTTTTTTAGTTGTTACTAATGCCATAGTTAACTACTCCTTTATTTGAATTTGTTTATTAACTTAACAGATAAAGTATACTCTGTTATTTTACGATTGTCAAGATTAAGCGTTTGGTGTGTAGGTGAATGCGAAGCAGTGTGAACGGATTCTGCCGCCCATTACCTTGATGCGAAAATCGTTACCGGTCATAATGGTACCGCCGACATTGATGGAGGAAACATAACCGATGTCATCTCTTACCGCACTGTCATGGGTAATGATACCGAGCCAGGTAGAGGGATCGCCTGAAAGGTCTATTTTGGCGTTTTCTTTAACGAGCTTCTTAAAATCATCGCTTGTAATGGTATAGGTAGATTTGAAGTTCGGGTCAAGATAGTCGCCGTAGCTCTTTCTTCCTCCGCTGAGATAGGGAACTGATGCACCGATACCCTTGCCCCATACATTATAGTAAGAGGTGGTAACGCCTGCGCTCATAGCGTGGAAGGGAGTTACTGCTACATCGGAGCCGTTGGCGATGTAATAGCCGCCGGCCATTATGTCATCGATTACGGAGTAAACTGTCTGTGAGGGAGTCTTTCCGAAGGCTGTGGCATCTGCACCGAGGTTGAAGCCGTTATACTTTGCAAAGGTATAGATAGCTACTGCCTGTGCCTTAAGAGCCTCTACCTGGAAGGAGCCGCCCATTTCCGATTCTACTGCCGAGGCAAGAAAATCTCTTGTGTTATATTCTGTTCCTGCATATTTGATCTTTGCAGGATAAGCATCACCGGAAACTATCCTGGTGTTTTCGCCTGCATCATAGTAATAGTGAGCGAGAATCTGCCATGAGTTCCAGCCCTGTGCAGCGAGATAATTAGCACCTATCTGACTCATACCTACACCGTGGCCATAGCCGAATACATAGAAGGTAAAGACACCTTTGTCGGATTTAACGGCTGCTGTGGTGGAGACGGCTGAAACCTCGGGAGCCACCTGCTCAGTTACGCCGTTATTGAGCATATCGGGATTTTTAGTGGTGTTCAGAAAGGGGTTTTCAGTAGTGGTAGGTGCGGCGGTGGACTGATAGTATGCGGGATTATTTACATTGATGTCGGGAGGTGTGGTAGTAGTGGTCTGAGGCTTGAGCATAAAGTAGGTCATAATCATAGGACTCACTAAAGCAAATATCAGAACTGCCACTGCGAAAATAAGCATACCCTTGGTAAGAGTGAATACACCCTCTTTAACTGCAGGTGCGGGTGCAGTCTCTTCCTTTTCTTCCTCATTCTCCTCGCTGTAATCTATCTTTGCGATGGCTGTATTGATTACCTCTGCCTTCTGACATACCACATCGGAAAGGATGGTTACGGCATGGGGGAGGATAAGAGGAATATCGTCGGGATTTACGGTGTTGATTTTCTTTGCCTTGGCTGTGCTTCTGTCTACTACTGCGACATAAGCATAGTAGGAGGTTTGTCCGTTTTCGTTTTCTGTGGAATAAACGGGAGAAATGGAAGCACCGAAATCGCAGTCCGTGTTATACATCGCCTCTCTTGCGTGGCGGATAACCTTCATAGATTCGCTTTCCTTGGGAATTTCAGCACCCTCATCCTTGTTCTGAAGTGCTTCCTCGAAATTCGCCTCCTGGTCGTCCTCACTTTCATCCTCGGGATCGGTAATTTCCACGAAGTTTACCGTTTCGGTAAGACCGTCGATTTTATCGTAGAGATTATAAATCCACATAGCAGCCTCACCGGTGGTGAGAGCTACCTTCTTTTCGAGCTTTATGAGAGAAGAAACGAGCTTTTCTGTAGCGGGAGTAATGTCGTAGTCGGGCATTTCGATTTCATCGCCTGCGAAATCAGCAAAGGGATTATTGTTCTGCTGATTGATAAAGGCGAGTATTTTATTCTCGTTTTCCGAAACGCTGGCGAGTACATCGTCGAGTCTCATAAAGTCCAGAGGGATAAATGTGAGCCTTCCTGAAAGAGCGTCACAGGTAAAGCCGCTGTAAAGACCGTCGGTGGTCAGGTGGATTACGCTGTTTTCGGGAATGAGACAGTGACCCTCGACATCGATTTCCGAAACATCGTCACCTGCATTGAGAGTGATGAAATCGGCGATTTCGGGTGAGGAAACACTTTCGAGAATAAGCTTTGTGATAAGCTCTTTTTTTGCTTTGATGAAATCAGTATGCTCCGCGGCAACGATAATGTGCTTGCCTCTTTCGAGGGATGACATTACCGACTCGAACATTTCGCCGTAGCCTTCGAAATTTTCTATAGTTTCCTCTGAAAGGCCGAAACTGTCAAGTGCGAGACAGATTTTATATATAGAATCAGAGGAAAAGGCTGAAATGTCCTTTAGTGTGTATAAACGTATCATTATATTTTTAACCTCCCAATAATAGGTTTGTTATAGTCATCAGCCGACTTCCCAGCGACTTGCATTCACATAGGGGTTATCGAGCTTCTTTTTATCGTAAAATGCCTGGGGGTATCTCGGATTCGGATTTACTGTTGCCTTGGAAACATCTACATCCGTGCTTTCACCGGGTCTTACGAGTCTGGCTACCACGACGAAGCGGGCATCGGTAAACTCATGCGAGCAGGTGGAAAGGGTGAGAAGCTTGTCTGTCGGCAGTACATCCACGCCGGTGTCGTAGAGAGAACGCTGACTCATTTCGTTGAGATAGACAGCGAAGCGGTCCTGAGTGCTTAGAGATGCGAAATAGTATCTGAACACATAGCCGTTATCGTCCTTTTCATAGGCGTTGGTGATAAATGCGGCTACGACCTTCCAGGAGTAATCCTTGTAAAGGGTATTGAAGGTGATTACGGGTGCAGCCTTGAAGCCGTCGATTTTTTTGTAGGCATCGAGAGCGCCGAAAACCGTACCGTTATTCATGTGATGGCCGAAGATGATGGTGTTCTGGTCCAGCTCAACGATATTATTTACATGGGTAACAAAGGGACAGCCGTACTTGGTGCTTTTTCCGTAGAAATTTCTTTCCAGATATTTCGAATCATTTTCAGCCTGCACGATGGGAAGACTGAGATTTACGCCCTTTGCCTCAAGATAACCGACAAAGTCCTTGTTTGTGGCATAAAGACGGGCATATTTCAGCTGGAGCCCCATAGGGAAAATCACATCGGGATATTCCTTCTGTATCTGTGCCCATTGCTGCTCTGCACTCTGAGAAGCGGTGGTGGTTTTATCCTTGTCGCCCTTATTGTTTTTCTTCGTGGTCGGCACCTCTGCGGTAGAGGGTTCGGTGATGATAAGGTCCGAAACACCTTCCTCGAGCTTATCGTTTTCTTTGGAAAGACGGTATTCGTTAAGGAGCATACCGGCAGAGATAACGATAGCTACGACAGCTACACCGAGAACGGAACGCCGTATGATTTCGAAGCGTGAGAGCTTTTTCTTATGCTTTTTATCCTTCTCTGTTTTTTCTTCTGTATTTGAGCTGATGTCTGTGACTGTCTCGTCAGCCGTATCTTCTATTTCAAAGCCGGCACCGAAGCCGAGAGGTATATCTTTGTTTCTTTCGGGTACAGGACGCTGATAGGAGGAAGAGCCTTTACCCTGTCTTAAGAGAATGGAGTTAAGCTCATAGGTGCTCATTTCCATTTCCTCTACCTTAAAGGAGCTTTTCTTTGCCGCAGGCTTGCGTGGAGGAAGATTTACCGTTTCCTCTTCGATTTCTATATCGTCAGCCATTGACGGCTTAACGGGAATAGGCTTCTGAGGTGCTGTGCTTTTCGGTACGGAAGCTTCTGCAGCTTCTTCTGCGTTTTCCTCTTCTTCGTAGTCACCGTACTCTTCCTCAGCTGCCGAAGGCTTATCAAAGTCCTCACTCTGATAAAGGACTCTCATACCTGAATCTGTCTGCGGTGCCTCCTGAGGCGGCTGAAAGGGCTGAGGCTGAGGGAAGGGAGAAGCAGCGTACTGCTGAAAAATCATATTGAGCTGCTCCTGTGTAAGGGGAACCTGCTGAGTGGGAAAGCCCGGCTGTGGATAAGGTGTCTGACCTACAGGTATATAGTATACAGGCTGTCCGTAGGGGTTAGGCTGTATATATACGGGCTGCTGTAAGGGTGGCTGTTCGGGAGTGACGGGAGGATTTTCGCCTGAGCCCTCAGGAGCTACACCCTGGGGAGACATATCCTTGTCGTTGTAAATGTTTTTCATAGTTAAATCAATTCCTCGGATAAGAGTTTATAAATTCCGTTATACTGCCCTCTGACCTTAATTCAGGGCTGTTTAATATGCAAAGTCTTAACTGATTGATAGCGTTTGAGGCAGAGACGAAGCGGTTATAATCTCTGCAGCTGCCGTTTTTTCTGCCGTGGAATTCCTTAAGGTAAAGGCTTTCTCCGTCGGTAACGGCGATATAGATAAGTCCGACTTCTTTTTTCGGGTCGTCGCTGGTGGGACCTGCCATACCCGTTACGGCTACACCGTAATCTGCCCCGGAGAGCCTTTTGATTCCGAGAGCCATCTGTGCGGCGACAATTTCGCTGACGGCACCGAAACGGGAAAGGTCATCGGAGCTTACGCCTAAAAGCTTTTCTTTTATGTCGTCTGAATATGACACTACACCGCAGTGAAATACCTCGGAGGCTCCGCTTATGTCGGTGATTCTTTTAGCACAGAGACCTGCAGTACAGCTTTCGGCGAAGGCAGCGGTAAGCTTTTTTTCCTTCATAAGGGAAACAGTCGCCTCTTCGATGCTCTGAGCATCTATGCCGTAAATGTAAGAGCCGAGTCTTTCTTTAATCTCTGCGAGCAGGGGAGAAATAAGCTTATCGGCCTCCTCCTCATTTTCAGCCTTGGCTGTGATTCGGAGAAGGGCCTCACCGTCCTTTGCATAGGGTGCTACGGTAGGATTATCTTTTTCTAAAAGGTCGGCTACTCTTTCGCTCATAGCGCTTTCACCGATACCGAAGGTACGGACCGTGTGGGATTTTATTACAGAATCTGAGAATTTTTTAAGATAGGGGATAACCTGACGGCGGAACATAGGCTCCATTTCTCTCGGGGGACCGGGAAGAATAATAATTTTTCTCCCCTTATTCTCCATAATGAAGCCGGGCGCAGTGCCGTTTTCATTGAGAAGAACCGTACTGTCCTCGGGAACGAGTGCCTGCTTGGCGTTGCTTTCGGGCATCCGGAGTCCCTTGCCGTAAAAATAAGATTTGATTTCCTCGAGTATATCCTCTCTCATAATAAGTCTTTTACCGAAATAATCGGCACATACTTCCTTGGTAAGATCATCCGGAGTAGGACCGAGACCGCCTGTAAGGATAACCGTGTCTGCCCTCGAAAAGGCAAGGTCAAGACAGGCCTTCAGTCTTTCCTCGTTATCACCTACGGTAGTCTGGTACATAAGAGAGATACCAAGGGCGGCGAGCTCTTTTGAAAGGAAGCGGGCGTTGGTATTAAGAATGTCGCCTAAAAGGATTTCCGTGCCTACGCTTATAAGCTCACAGTTCAAAAGAATCACCTCTTTCTGAAATACAGAATTATTTTTTAAATCAGTCTACAAATTCAAATCTTGTCGTTTCGACAGCTCTGTCTATCATTTCGCTGAAATCAAATACGCTTTCAGCCTTTTCGATAAGCTCGACGGTAGGTCTTGTTCTCGGGTGCTTCGGAGTGAATACGGTACAGCAGTCCTCGTAGGGAAGAATAGAGGTTTCAAAGGCGCCGATAGCACGGGAGATTTCGATGATTTCGTTTTTATCCATACCGATTAAAGGGCGAAAAACGGGCATATCTACTGCCGCATCCGTACAGGCGATGGCACCGAGAGTCTGGGAGGCTACCTGACCGAGGCTTTCACCGGTTACCAGAGCGCCGCAGTTATCTCTTTCGGCAAGTCTTACGGAAATTTTCATCATCATTCGTCTCATAATAATGGTGAAGAGCTCTTCGGGGCAGTGTTCCTTGATTGCTTCCTGGATTTCGGTAAAGTTTACTACTGCGAAGTTTACTCTTCCGCTGTATTTAGCCACGATGGAAACAAGGTCGCGAACCTTCATTTCAGCTCTTTTGCTTGTGTAGGGGGGAGCAGCGAAATGTACGGCGGAAAGCTGGAGTCCTCTTTTAGCCATCATCCAGCCTGCTACGGGGCTGTCGATACCGCCCGAAACGAGAAGAGCAACTCTGCCGGCCGTGCCGACGGGCATACCGCCTGCACCCTTTATCTGATTGCCGTGGATAAAGACATTTTTATCTCTTACCTCCACGGTTACGGTAATGTCGGGATTATGAACATCCACCTTAAGAGAGGGGATGCTTCTGAGAAGATGGGCGCCTACCTCGCGGCAGATTTCGGGGGAGGTGAGAGGAAAGCGCTTATCGCTTCTTTTAGCGTTAACCTTAAAGGTCTTTACGCTTCTGAGCTCGTCTCCGAGATAGGAAAGGGCAGTATCCTTCATGCATTGAAGGTCCTTTTCCGTAACTGCCGCTTTAGAGAAGGCGACGATACCGAAAACCTTTTTTACGGTCTCTACTGCCGCGTCGAAATCCACATCCTCATCCACAGGCTCAGCCACGATGGTTGACTGGGATTTAAGGAAGGTGAATTTACCTGCAGACTTTAAAAGTCTGCGCTTCATATTTTTTACGAGAACATCCTCGAAGGTGCTTCTGTTAAGACCCTTGAGGGCAAGCTCTCCATTTTTTATAAGTAATACTTCTTTCATTTTCTACCTCTTATTTTTTCATAATTGCTTTCATAGCCTTATCGAGCATAGTGAGGAAATAGTCAAGCTCCTCTTCAGTGGTGAATCTCGAAAGACTTATTCTTAAGGACGAGTCGATTAAACTGTCGGGAAGCTTCATAGCTGTAAGCACATGGCTTTTGTGTCCCTTGGCACAGGCTGAGCCCGAGGAAACATAAATTCCGCAGTCGGAAAGGAAGTTTAAAAGGGTTTCGCTTCTGTAGCCGGGAAGTGAGATGTTTACGATATAGGGAAGAGAATCGTCGGGACTGTTTATTACTACGCCTTCTCTTTCTGTGAGCTTCTTTGTGAAGCTGTCACGGAGAAGAGTGATTTTTTCGAGGGAGGCCTTTACCGTAAGCTCTTCGACGGCTCCCATAAAGCCTGCGATAGCCGGCATAGGCTCAGTACCGGGACGGATATCCCTTTCCTGCCCGCCGCCTACGGCAACAGGAGTCAGCTTAGTACCTTTTTTTACGAAGAGAGCGCCGACACCCTTAGGACCGTGAATTTTATGAGAGCTGACGGTCATAAGGTCTGCACCGAGCTTTTTTACATTAAGCGGAATTTTACCGAAGGCCTGTACGGCATCGATGTGGAAAAGAGCAGGAGATTTTTTTCTCCTTATGAGGGCGGCGATTTCACCTATAGGCTGAACAGCACCGACCTCATTGTTTACAGCCATAATACTGACGAGTACGGTTTTTTCGTTTATCGCATCGGAAAGAGCAGCGAAATCGAGTCTTCCTTTGCTGTCTGTGCCGATACGGACAACCTCGAAGCCTTCCTTTTCCAGTCTGTCAAAGGCCTTCTGTACGCTGGGATGCTCCACGGCAGAGGTGATAACTCTGTTGCCCTTTCTTTTGTTCGCGTAGGCTGCACCGAAAACGGCGAGATTATTACCCTCTGTTCCACCGCTTGTGAAAAAGATTTCCTCCTTTTCGCAGGAAAGAGTTTTCGCCACAGCTTCTCTTGCCTTAAGGAGAAGATTATCGGCCTCGATACCTTTTTCGTGAAGAGAGGAAGGATTGCCCCAACAGCTTTCCAAAGCATCGATCATATTCTTTTTTGCCTTTTCGCACACCTTGGTGGTGGCGCTGTTATCAAGATATGCGTACACAGGACATACCTCCTCATAATAATCCTTTTTATTATACTATATAAGCTGAAAATATTCAACGGCACATTATCTAAATAAAGGGATATTTTTGTAAAATTTTCGTAAAATACTTTTATAAAATACTAATAATGTTTATAAGGAGAGAATAATGGACAAAAAAAGCATCAATACGAAATGGAAGGCTATATGGGTTTTGTCGGCTCTGTGTCTGGCACTTTTTATCCTTACAGCTATGAATTCCGCGAAGATTAAAAGACTCGAAAGAGAAACAGAGGTTCAGAGACAGAAGTATCTTTCGGAGTTCTGTGAAAATCTGGACAGTATGACCGTGAGCCTGAATAAAAGCCTCTGTACCTCTACAGCAGAAATGCTCAATAAAACAGGAAACGATCTGCTGAGACAGGCGGCAGTAGCCAAGGTTAGCCTTGCCGGAATAACCGATGAGACTATTATAACTGACGAGATATATAAATTTTTGTCGCAGGCGGGAGATTATGCTCTTTATCTTTCGCAGAAGGAGAATTTTACTCTGACCGAAAAGGAGAGGGAGAAGCTGAAGGCTCTTTATTCTTATTCGCAGTATCTTTCCGACTCCTTCGAGGAGATAAGCAGTGACTATTATTCGGGACGGGTGGCATTTACGGAAAAAGTAAACAATCTGCTCGATTCTGCAGAATATGAGAGCATAAGCTTCTCTGATTCATTTACGGATGTACAGCAGACTATGGGCGATTATCCGACTCTTTTATATGACGGACCCTTTGCGGATGCGGTGATCAATAAAAAAGCTCTCGGTTTAAGCGGAGAGGAGATTACTGCCCGTGAGGGAAGAAAAAAAGCTGCCGAATATCTTGAATGTGATGAGGGCGGTCTCAAAAGAGAGGCTGATACGGAGGGCACGATAGAGCTTTACTGCTTTTCTTACGGTGACAGAACGGCAGGTATTACCAAAAAAGGCGGTATGCTTTGTTATATGACTGACCCTTCCTTTGTGGGAGAAGCGACTATCAGTACCGATGAAGCGATAAAAAGAGGCAAGGAATATTTGAAAAAAGCGGGCTTCCCAGAGAGTATGAGAGAAACCTATTACACGACCTATGACGGAATATGTACGGTAAATTATGCTTATGAAAGAGACGGGGTTGTCTGTTATTCTGATCTTGTGAAGGTGAGTGTGTCTTTGGAAACAGGGAAGGCTGTAGCTGTAGACAGTCGGGGTTATCTTATGAACCACAGGGAGAGAGAAGCGGAAAAAGAGAGGCTTTCCGAGAAAAAATGCAGAAAAATACTCTCGCCCTATCTTTCGGTAATATCATCCAAGCTGACATTTATTCCGCTTGAAACAGGCAAAGAAGCTCTCTGCTATGAGTTCAGATGTAAGGACTCTGATAATCGGGAAATGCTGGTGTATATTAATGCAGTCAGCGGAAAAGAGGAAAATATCCTGCTTCTCCTTTACAGCGACGGTGGAGTGCTCACTAAATGACTTCTGAGCTTGTGAAAATTTATGCACAGAGGATAAATATGCGACTGCCGTCGATTTTTTATCTTCATAATAGGATAACTTAAAACAAACATTAAAATAATTGTTAAACAAAAGTAAACAAAATCGGGAAAGTATTGAAAAATTAACACAGAAGTTGTAATATTATTTTACAAAGATTGATAGTTTTTTCATTTTCATAGTTACCTCAATCAAATTCCCAACAAAAATCCCTCGGTCAGACCGAGGGATTTTTGTTTTACCGTATGCATAAATATTTAAGGTCGTATACTGATTTCTCCGCTTCCTAAGGTTATAATTTCTCCCTTTTCGTTTTTTACGGTGAGGCGGCAGAAGGAGTCCGTATCAAGGGCAGTAGCTCTGAAGCTTCCGTCGGCGGAAATTACGGTTATTTCTTTGCCGAGAAAAAAGAGTCTTTCTCTGTACAGCGGAATGAAGGCTCTGCTTTTAATATTTCCGAGGTGATACATAAAACGGTTAACCGTTTCGGCTATAAGCTTTTCGCGAAGCTCACCTGAGGTTTCCGTAAGCGCACAGGCGATGTGGCGGATTTCTTCGGGAAAGCCTTCTTCCGGGAGAGCGAGATTTATACCGATGCCTACGATAATATAATCGGCACCCTTTTTAGTGAAGGCACCCTCCGTAAGAATACCTGCAGCTTTTTTACCTTTTACATAGATGTCGTTCACCCATTTTATATCTGCTTTTACACCTGCTACATTTTCGATGGCTTCGGCTGTAGCTGCCGCACACATAGGAGTTATGAGCGTACATTCCTCGGGGGAAATATCGGGATGAATAAGGATGCTCATATATATTCCTGTGTTTGCGGGAGAAAAAAAGCTTCTGCCTTTTCTGCCTCTTCCTGCGGTCTGAGCTTCTGCGACGAAGAGAACCGTATCCCTTTCTCCTGACAGAGCGAGCTTTTTCAGCTCGTCATTAGTGGAGGTTGTCTCTTTTACGGCTATTATTTTTATCTCGGAATTTTCCTCGGAAAGATGTACTCTTATATCTGCTTCTTTCATAAATACTCTCCAACATTCGAAATTTTTTATATTTTTACAAAAAATTGCATATTTCATTTTATCATTTTTCCCCGATTAAAGCAATAGAGAGGGCTTAACAAAAGAAAAGTGCCTGTAATTGTTAAGATTTTAGCGTAGTACTTGACAAAAGGGGTGCAAATATATTAAAATAGTTATCAAGTTATAATCGTAAGATGAATAAAGGCTAATAAATATTCATTTTTGCCGATTATGAGTAAGGGCGTTGCCCGAAAATTATTATCCACAGGAGGAACACAATTATGAAAAAATTACTCGCAGTTCTCCTCGCAGCTCTCATGCTCTTCACACTCGCAGCATGCGGCGGCAGCGGCGACGGAGAAGAAACCACAGCAGCAGGTACAGAAACCACTGCAGCAGCATCTGATGAAATCATCAAAACAATCACTGCAGGTACAGGCGGAACAACAGGTACATACTACGCCTTCACCACAGCAGTAGGTCAGATTCTTAACACTGACGATTACACCTTCAATGTAATTTCTACCGGCGGCTCACAGGCTAACATCGAAATGATCGCTGACGGTGAAGCACAGTTCGCTATCGTTCAGAACGACGTTATGAACTACGCTTACGAGGGCACAAACGGCTTTGCAGAAGCTATCACAGACTTCTCCGCAGTTGCTTGCGTATATTCAGAGGTTTGTCAGCTCGTAGCTACCAAGTCCTCAGGTATCTCTTCTCTCGCTGATCTTAAGGGCAAGACAGTAGCAGTCGGCGACGTAGGCTCAGGCGTTTACTACAATGCTACACAGATTCTCGAAGCTGCAGGCCTTGACATCGACAAGGATATCAATAAGGTTACTGCTTCCTTCGGCGATTCAGCTACACAGCTTAAGGACGGCTCCATCGATGCAGCCTTCATTACTGCAGGTGCTCCCACCACAGCTATCACAGACCTTGCTACTACTACAGATGTAGTTCTCGTTGACCTCGGCGACGATATCATCGATTCTCTCATCGAAAAGTATCCCTTCTATGAGAAGTTCGAGGCTACCGCTGACAGCACAAAGTACAGCTTTGTAACAGATACGGTAAACACAGTTGCTATCAAGGCTACATTCGTAGTTTCAAACAAGATGAGCGACGATCAGGTTTATCAGATCACCAAGGATCTTTGGGAAAAGCAGGCTGACATCGCTACAGCTCACGCTAAGGGTAATGAAATGGTTAAGGAAAATGCAGTAGCAGCTGTAGGTAAGGTTCCCGTTCATCCCGGTGCTGAAAAGTACTATAAGGAAGCCGGAATTATCGGATAATTCACTTTTCCTAAAATTTAATCAGTATGAAAATAAATGCTGCACAACCTGCAGCATTTATTTGACTTAATAAATCATTTTATTATGTTTGAAATTTGAAGCAAAGGAGGCGGATTCATGGACGAGAAAAAAGCTCTCGAAATCGAGGAAGCAGTCGATACCGATGCGATAATGCAGGAGTTTGACCGTGAAAGCAATGTCCGTGTATTCACAGGCTGGAGAAAGAAAGTTATGACAGGTCTTATGTCGGCTTTCAGTGTTTATGTGGTGCTTATGGCTTTGGTTTTACAGAACGCAACCAAGCATACTAAGCTCACAACCTTCATGGCTTTCATTATGTTTATGGGGTATCTTATTTTTCCGGCCTATAAAAAGCAGACCAAAAAAATTAATTATGTTCCCTTTTATGATATAATCTTAGCTATAGCAGGTGCAGGCTCGTTCCTGTATTATGCTGTTTTCCAGGAAGATATTATCTTTATGTCGAGACGAATCGGAACCTTACAGATTGTAATTGCTCTTATAGCGATTATTCTTCTGGTTGAGCTTTGCCGCAGAGCCGTAGGCTTGCCTATTATCTTTGTGGTAGGGGCCTTCGTGGCCTATGCTTCCGTAAAGGCCTTTACGGCAAATCCCGACATAGCTCTCAGAAGTCTTATGTACAGCCTTTTCTATGATGTGGCTAACGGACTTTTCTCTACTCCCGTTTATGTATGTACGACCTTTATCGTGCTGTTCATCATTCTCGGCGCTCTTCTCGAAAGAACGGGCATCGGCACATTTTTCGTTGATCTTGCAAACTCAATCGCAGGTTCATCAATGGGTGGTCCTGCAAAGGTTGCGGTTATCTCAAGCGCTCTCGAGGGTATGTACTCAGGCTCATCCGTTGCTAATACCGTAGGCAGTGGCTCGATCACTATTCCTATGATGAAAAAGACAGGCTATAAGCCTGAATTCGCAGCTGCTGTAGAAGCTGCAGCCTCTACCGGCGGTCAGATTATGCCTCCTATTATGGGTGCGGCTGCCTTTCTTATGGCTGAAATGACAGAATTGCCTTATTCGAAAATCGCGGTTACTGCCATTCTTCCCGCTGCTCTTTACTTTATGGGCATCTTTATGATGATTCACTTCGAAGCAAAGAAGTTGGGTCTTAAGGGTCTTCCGAAGGATGCTCTTCCCAAATTCGGTAAGCTTATGCTTAAAAACGGTTATCTTCTTATCCCTATTCTTATGCTCGTTCTAGCAATGAACAAGTTCAGCGCAGGTATCTCAGCCTGTATCGCTATTATGGGTGCCTTGATCGTTTCTCTTGTACCGAAAAAGCTCAATAAGGATAATGCGTGGAGATTAATTTTCCCTGCACTTCCTACTCTTGCCTTCCTTATAATATGGATTGTCGGCGGACAGGTAAGCACAGCTATTCTCGTAGGTATGGTTTTATGCGTGGCTCTTTCCTTTATCACTAAGGATACTGCCATTCTTACACCGAAGGTTGTTATTGAATCTCTCGAAAACGGTGCCAAAAATACTATTGGTGTTTCCGTTGCCTGCGGTATGGCAGGTCTTATCTCGGGTGTTGTTACCATGACAGCTCTCGGTCAGCTTCTCATCAATACTCTCGTACCCATCGCAGAGAACAGTATGTTTCTTGCACTCTTCCTTACGATGCTTTGCTGTATCGTTCTCGGTATGGGCGTTCCCACTACGGCAAACTATGTTATTATGGCGACCATCACAGCACCTATTCTTATCAAGATGGGTCTTCCTGTTCTTGCAGCTCACATGTTCGTGTTCTATTTCGGTATCGTTGCGGATATTACACCGCCCGTTGCCCTGGCTGCTTATGCCGGCTCGGCAATTGCGAAGTCGAATCCGATGAAAACCGGTGTCACGGCGACGAGACTTGCCATCACCGCCTTCATCGTTCCTTACATTTTCGCGTACAGTCCGAAAATGCTCTTTATCGACAGCGCATGGTACGATGTTCTTCTTATTGCGACGACCTCTGTTATCGGTATTTATGTCGTTGCGGCGGGTATGGAGGGCTATATGTTCAGCAAATGTCCCTGGTGGCAGAGAATTATGCTTCTCGGCGGCGGTCTTCTTCTTATCATTCCCGGCGTGGTTACTGACCTTGCAGGTATCGCTCTTTCGGCAGTGGTTATCATTCTTCAGAAGCTTAAGGATGAAAAGAATAAAGGTACACCTGTCTCGGCCGGTGTCAGTGATGCGGCTTAAGTAAATATGATTAACCCGTTGTATTTTATGTACAGCGGGTTTTGTTTTTTATTCACGAAATATTTACTTTAATATTTCTGTCCTTTCTCTTGACAAAAACACGGAAAACGAGTAAATTATAAGTAATGCTTAATTAGTATGGAAAAGTATATAATCTCAGATAAAGGAGAGAATTATAATTATGAAAAAAGAAATTAAAATCGCTATTGCTGTCGTGCTCAGCATCTGGTTCTTTGTAATGGGCTTCGAGCTCGGTATTTACAAGGAAAGAAAGGCTAATGTTCAGAGTGGCAACGAGGTGGTTAATACTGTTACACCTACAGCGCAGTCCACCACACAGCCTACTACAGTTCCCACAACCGTGCCTACAACTGCTCCTACGACACTTCCTCCCGTTGTCGATCCTAACCAGAATTCGACAGCTCCCTCGGAAGCTGCTTCTACGGAGGCACCTGCAAATAATGATCCCTCATCTCTTTCAAAGGCACAGATAGTAGAAAAAATCAATACACACATGAAGGCTCTTAAATCAGAGCAGAACCTTCAGGCACATAAGACTGAAAAAATCGATGTTTCTGTAGTTGATTGCTCCGTTCCCGCAGCTATCAGCCTTATCAATAACATAATTTCAGGTATCGCAGGTACAGAGGAAGCCGATTATTCCTTCGCAAACGGTACTACTACAGCAGGCGAAACAGTGTATGCCTGCATCACTCCCGAAAGCAAGGACTTCTATATTGCTGAAGAAGGTGTTGCTACGGCTACGGCTACAGCATCCGGTACAGATACAGTTTATACCATAGTTCTCGTAGAAGAGAATACTACTCTTACCGCACCTGTTCCTACTCACAACGCTACAACTGTAGGATATCTTGATATCGCTTCTCTCGACCTCCCCTCAGTAACGATCGCTACTGCAGATATGAAGTATCCCGGTTCAACCGTAGAAATTACTGTTAACGCTGACGGTAAGATTACCAAGCTCGTAAACAAGATTCCCATGAGTGGTAAAATCGGTGCCAAGATTTCCTTCTTTGAAGGCGATGCTACCATCGAAGGCGGCCAGGACGAAAGCTGGACATTTACTTATTAATTTCAAAAAATTTGAGAGCAACCCGACGGGTTGCTCTTTTTATATGCCTTTATTTCATTTGAAAACCCTTGCGAATAATTCTATTCCCGAGGCTTTCATTACGGCACTGCTTGCATGGGAGCATACCGTACCGAGAAGCTTATTGCCTACGCTCATAAGATGCGCATCTACTCCGAACACCATATCGGCTCTTTTATTTTTCATACCTCTGAGTATGAGATTGCACATTCTGTCACAGTCGGTGCTGATAAAATCCATAGCCTTCTGCGCCTTGCTTTCTATGGCTGCTCCCTGATTGCTGAAGATGTTTGTTTTGGTAAATCCGGGACAGACAAGGCCTATGTAGCATTCCTTTCTGTATTCCTCTCTTACAGCGTCGGTGAGACTTTTAAGGGCAGCCTTGCTGGCGGAATAAACTGATGTACCGGCTAAGGAGCAGAGGGCGGCCGAGGAGGCGATGTTTACTACTGAGGCGCTGTCAGACTCGAGAATGACCGGCATAAGCGCATTCATAGAGTAAAGGCAGGAGTAAAAGTTTATGTGCATCGCTTTGTCAAGCTCTTCTACGGTGTAATTGAGAAAACGGTCAAACTTCGGAAGTATGCCTGCATTGTTAATGAGAATATCGGGTCTGATATTTTCGTTTCTTACGGTTTCTGCGAAGCCTTCCCAGTTTTCCTTTACTGAAACATCGAAGGTATAGTAGGTGAAGCGGTCACCTTTATCGCCGAGGGAGCTTTTCAGCTTCAAAAGCCTTTCCTCGTTTCGTGCTATACCGATAACTCTGCATCCGTGTTCCTTTATGAGTCTTTCGGTAAGGTCTTTGCCGATGCCGCTTGAAGCACCCGTAAGGATAACGGTTTTATTGTCATACCAACAGTTATTCATTTAATACACCTTTATTCTTTTTAAGATTTTTTAATATAATACCACCAAGGGGGTATGGGAGTGTTAAGAGTGTATTAACAAAAGATAAACTGAGTCTTATGCAGGCGTGATATACACATAAAAAGATTAAAGATGTTTTCTAAATATTGACAAACAGACTTTTTTAGTCTATAATCAAAATACATAGGTGTCACATATACACCGAAAATACAAAATAATTGGAGGAATCCTTATGAAAAAAGCATTAGCATTAATTCTTTCTATGCTTGTAATCTTCTCTATGTTCGGTATGGTTGCAGCTGCAGAAGGCGAAGAAACAGAGCTCGTTTCCGTAACATTTATGGTTGACGGTGAGGTTTACTACTACATCGAATGCTTACCCGGTGCAAATATCGTTGAGCGCTTACAGCAGGGAGATAATAAACTCGAAACACCTGAAAAGGATCTCGGCGACGGTTATGTTTACACATTCAAGCATTGGGAAAATGCAGCTAACGGTGATATAAGATTTACCGGCAATATCCCTCCCGTTAATGAAGACACAGTTTATAACGCTGTTTTCAACGTAGAGGAAAAGGTTGACACACAGTCCTTCTGGGCATTCGTTACAACTATCTTCGAAAGAATCAATATGATTTTTGAATACTTCGCAAAGGTATTTGAAGGCGTATTCGATTTCTAAGCTGAGATTCCCTAAGGGAAAAGAAAATCAAATCAGATACACAACCATCGTAAAAGCGAAAGCTGATGCGATGGTTTTTTTCTTTGACAGTTTTTTTCATTGACAAATAATCTTATAAATGGTATATTTAATAATAATGAATTTTATCCCTTTGGAAGAGGAGGTATGTTATGAGCATTTACACAAAGGAAGATATAATACGCATAACGAAGGAAGAAAAGGTAAACTTCATAAATCTGCAGTTTACTGACATCCTCGGCACACTTAAAAGCGTTTCCGTAACTACAAGCCAGCTTGAAAAGGCTCTCAATAACCGCTGTATGTTTGACGGCTCATCCATCGACGGCTTCGTAAGAATCGAAGAAAGCGATATGTGTCTCTATCCTGACCTTGACTCTTTCGTAATTCTTCCCTGGGACGAATGCTCGGGTAAGACAGCGAGACTTATATGCGATGTTTATAATTCTGACGGTACTCCCTTTGAGGGCGACCCCCGTTATGTTCTTCGCAGAGCTATAAAGAGGGCAGCCGATATGGGCTACACCTGTAACATCGGTCCCGAATGCGAATTTTTCCTTTTCCATAAGGATGAACAGGACAAGCCTACCACCAGAAGCTATGACAAGGGCGGCTACTTTGACTTAGGTCCCGTTGACCGCGGAGAGGGCTGCAGAAGAGATATCTGTCTCTGCCTCGAAAAGATGGGCTTCGAAATCGAGGCCTCCCATCACGAGAATGCTCCTGCACAGCACGAAATCGACTTTAAATATGACGAGATTTTAAGAACTGCCGACAATGTTATGACATTCAAGTATGTAGTAAAAAATCTCGCTAATCAGCATAATCTTTACGCTACCTTTATGCCTAAGCCTATTTACGGAATCTGCGGCTCGGGTATGCATATCAATCTCTCACTTTTCAACGGCGACAAAAATGTTTTCTGCGACGAAAATGACGAAAGAGGTCTCAGCGGTGTTGCCTATAACTTTATCGCAGGTGTTATGCACCATATCAAGGCTATCACCGTTCTCACAAATCCCATCGTAAACTCTTATAAAAGACTTGTTCCCGGATATGAGGCTCCCGTTTACATCGCCTGGAGTGCTAAAAACAGAAGTCCTTTAATCCGTATTCCTACTGCAAGAGGTACGGGTACACGAATAGAGCTTCGTAATCCCGACCCTGCAGCAAATCCTTATCTCGTTATGGCCGCCATTCTTCAGGCAGGTCTTGACGGCGTGGAAAAGAAAATGACTCCTCCTGCTCCTGAGGATTCTAATATCTTTAAGCTTACGGCAGAGGAGAGAAGAGAAGCAGGTATCCATTCTCTTCCCAAAACGCTCTATGATGCAGTAAGAGAGTTCAGAAAGAGTGACTTTGCCAAGGAAGCAGTAGGCGAGCATGTTTGGAAAAAATACATCGAAGCCAAGGAAGAGGAATGGCGTGAATACAGCACCAGAGTTTCTCAGTGGGAAATCGATAAGTATTTAGGTAAGTATTAATAATTTCAGGGCAACGGCAAAGTGCTGATTGCCCTGTTTTATCCCTGAAAGGTGTTAAAAATGGAATATAAAATTAATCCGATGGCTTTTGCGGGGATTTTTCCCGTGCCGAATTCATTGGTTGACGAAAACATAAGACTGGCAAGCGTGGTACAGTTGAAGGTCCTTTTATTTATTCTGCGTCACAGTAACGACGGAAAGACTGAGACTGAAATAATATCCGAGGCTCTTTCTCTGGAAGAGGATGATGTTAAGGACGCTATGATTTTCTGGGCAGAAAGAGGATTACTCATAAAAGACGGACAGCTTCCGGCTGCTTCACCTGTAGTGGAAAAAAAGGCAGAGAAAAAGGAAGAAAAGCCTGCCCCTGCAAAGGAAGAAAAAAAGGTGGCAGATATCACCGTTTCCCGTCCGTCCTACGAGGATGTAGCTAAAAGAATCAAGGAAAGCGATGAGGTGGTCGTTCTTTTACAGGAGGCACAGTCACTTTTAGGCAGGACCATAGGCTTTGACGGTCAGTCAGTTATTATTCAGATGCTTGATAGCTTCGGCTTACCGCCTGAGGTAATTCTTATGGCTATCGAATATTCTCTTTCTCTTAAGAAAACAGGCTGGGCAAGCATAGGCCGTGTAGCTAGGCGCTGGAGTGAGCTTGAAATAGATACTCTCGAGGGTGCTATGGAGTACATTGAGGAGCATAATATAGTAGACGAAACCTGGACTAAGCTCCGTGAAATGACTGAGATTTCAAACCGCAACCCTACCGAAAAGCAGAGAAAATATATGGTTGCCTGGGTTAAGGAATACGGCTATGATGCAGATATTATCCACTCAGCCTACGAGGAAAGCATAGATAATACAGGCAGGGTGAGCTTCCCTTATATGGATAAGATTATCCGTTCCTGGAATGAAAAGGGAGTGAAAACCCTTTCTGATATACAGAACGAAAGAATGAAGTGGGAAACGGAAAAGAAAAGCCGTTTCTCTAAGGATAAGAAAAAGGATGAGGAGCCTAAGAAGGAGGCCTCCTACGATATCGACGAATATATGAAAAAGTCCATTAATCTGCAGTATGTAAAAAATGATGCTGAAAGCGGGGTGTGATTATGGCTTACAAAAGAAGCGTATATCAGAGGGCGAAGGAAATATTGGATGAAAGAAAAAAGAACGCTGAGGCTGAGGCTGAGTTCCGACGCTCAGAGGTAATTATGAAATGTCCTGAGCTTCTTGATATTGAAAGAGAGATGGCACAGTGCGGTGCCGATGTGGTCAAGGCAGTAGGTATGGGCGGAGATGTGGCTGAATATGTCAGAAATCTCGCCGTTAAAAATCTTGCCGCCCAGGATAAAAGAAAGGCACTTCTCAAAAGGGCGGGCTATCCCGAGAATTATCTCGATGTCAGATATAACTGCATCGTATGTAAGGATACGGGCTCTCATGACGGATATTACTGTCCCTGCTATAAAAAGCTGATCCGAGATGTGGCAAGAGATGATCTTGACGCCAATTCTCCGATTAAAAAGTGTACCTTCGATAATTTCCTGCCTAATTACTATCCCGATGTGAAGGATTCTCTTTTAGGTGTAAATCAGAGAGAGCACATGGTGAATACCCTTAATTTCTGCAGAGCCTATGCAGAGGATTTCTCGCTCAGCTCAAAGGGAATTATTATGATAGGTAAAACAGGTCTCGGAAAGACTCATCTTTCTCTTGCCATCGCTAACCGTGTCCTCGAAAAGGGCTACGATGTTTACTATGACAGTATTCAGACTATTATGTATAAGCTGGAAAAGGAGCATTTCGGCAGACTTGCCCCCGAGGAAAGCATAAAGGATGATGTTCTTAACTGTGATCTTCTTATCATCGATGACCTTGGCGTGGAATTCACCACACAGTTCACCGTCAGCGAGCTTCATAACATTATAAATACCCGTATGCTTCGCTCGCTTCCTACTATCATCAGCACAAATCTCGAGCTTTCCGAATTGGAGGAAAAGTACACCCAGAGAATAGCATCGAGAATAATGGGCTCCTGCTATCCTCTCAGATTCTGCGGTAAGGATATAAGACAGATGAAATAAAGCAAAAATTTATTATATGCAACACCATATTATTCTATATAACAATTAAAACAGATGTGTTTTAAGTCAGAAGCAACTTAAACACACCTGTTTTTTGTTTTGATTTTTGGTCAGCGCTTAGTGCAACAGCCTCATCCTTTTTGAAAACTGAATGTTTATATTACAGCCAAAGAAATGTTATTATATACATCTTGTCAGGTTCGTATTTATTATAACATATACACAGTCCCTATATTCGGATTTTGGTCAGAGAATAAAAATTTTTCTTTTTTTCTCTAAAAACCCTTGATTAAAGAGAACAGTTTTAGTATAATCTAAAGGCAAAGTCAATAGGCTGGAATAGCTCAGTTGGTAGAGCAGCGCATTCGTAATGCGCAGGTCGCGTGTTCGAGTCACGTTTCCAGCTCCACCCATAAACCCTTGTGGCATAAGGCTTCGAGGGTTTTCTTCTTTTATGTGATTTGCCCTCATAAATACAATTTGGCGTTTATTTGGCGTTTATTGTGTAAAATTCAGATGTTTTTTATATAAAAATTGACCTCTTTCCTTTTATCCGGGAGAGAGGTCATTTGTTATTTGCGATATGTCTTTTTATATATTTCAGGTAAATATGTTACTTTGAAATTTTGGGGTAGATTATCACAGTTTCCTTTTTGAGTTACCGCTTTGTAAAATAATCTGTTTGCTACGATATCTGCAGCTCGTACAAGTGCTTTAGATGAAGAATTGCAAAAGGTTACGGTAACACTTTTTAAATTCGGAAATATAGGTGGATAGAAAGCATCATACCTAAAATTAAATGTACCGTGCTTGAATTCTTCTTCTAATGATTCTTTTAATTCGTACAAGCCGTTGGTTGCGGTAGTATGTTCATCGATATAAAAATAAATATTATCAACTTCTTTAGGATTAATAATACCCTCGGAAATCATATTTTGAAAAAATCGTTTAACCGATATTTTATATGCATAATCTAAATAGCGTTGTTTAGATTTTTTATTATCAAATATTTCCGGTAATATTCTTTTTTGGTCAATAACTGCTCCGAACTTGTAAACATTGTTTAATGAACGAAACAGAGAGGCTTTTGATTTGTTTGATATTGAAGTAGCTTTGACTTCTTTACCTGGTTTTATTTTTTCGCTACGGCGTATTTGCTTTTCTACCGATAAATACATACGAGTTCTTTTTTCTTTTTCTTCAGCGCTGAAAAACACAATTCCGCCAAAAACAAAATATTCATTATGAACACAGTCAAAAACACCGGATTCATCTGAACAAACATATATGTTCATTTTTTCACATCCTAAGAAAAAAACCACCCTGATGGGTGGCCCCGTGGTCGACGATATTACATATCGCTTAAATGTTAATTCGATTACACGAGTATACAGCGTATTTCTACCTGCAATTTTATTATATCCAAAAGTAGCATATTGTCAACAAGATTTATAGCTTTTTGTGCAACTTGACGGATATGTTTGTGATTGTTTGTGTTGTTTTATGTTATTTTGTGATGTTTTGCGTTAAAGTTTTACTTTGTATTAAAGTCTATGAGGGCGTTATGCTTCTTTCTCGCCCTCATTCTGCATAGCGTGATAAAAAATAGAAAAAATTTCCATTGGTGTAAATTATTCGGCCTCATCCGGCACATACTCCATAATGTCGCCAGGCTGACAATCGAGGAGCTTACATAATTTTTCTATTGTTCTTGTGTCGATTATACCGTCACCTGTACGTAATTTTTGGTATGTTGCTTGACTTATAAGATTTTCTTTTCGAATTTTATATGTGGTAATGCCTTTTTCCTTAAGTAATGCGATTAGTTTATCATACTTTATTGCCATATAGATACCTCTTTCAAATAGGTTTGGGAATTAACTATAATAAGTCAACTATTCCACTATACACATTATAACAGAATATGCACTATTAGTCAAGTGTACAATGTAAACGAAATATACACTATAACATTGTGTATGTTGTACATTGACATACTCTTACTTATGGTGTATAATGTAATCACAAGGTTAAGGAAAGGCAACACGGTGGAAACAAGCCTGATACTAATGCGAACTGTACAGCAGACACTATCCCGTAAGCCCTCATAATTGACCAAATATAAAATAAAGGAGTAAAAACAATGACTACAAACGAACTCACAACCAAAATCAGAGAGCTTAAGGAGCTGCAGGCCCTCATTGATGAAGCAACAGCTGAGGCAGATGCAATCAAAGACGAATTAAAGGCGCATATGACCTCTGAGGGCAAGGAAGAAATGACAGTTGACATGTATAAGGTCAGATACACAGTAGTTAAAAGCAGCCGTTTTGATTCTGCATCATTCAAAAAGACACACGGAGATTTATATGAACAGTACAGTAAGCAGACCGAAACACGCCGTTTCAGCGTGGCATAAAGAAAAGCCCTTGTATCTCCACCGACCAAAGCGAAATACAAAAGGCTAATCAAAAACCCTGTCAAGAGAGGGTGAATTCATTATATAATGCCCTCTCTGACTTGTCAAGAATAGGAGATAATAAAATGATTGAAAACAAGACTACAAACGAAAAATACACCATTAACGGCAAAGATTTTGACATTATAGGCTATGTTTCACCAAACGCCTGTGATAAAGGCGCAAGAGTGGAGAAAGATTATCCCGGCGCCGTACCGCTTTTGAATATTAAAATGATGTCAGACTTTAAATGGCAATATTTATCTCTTATGAGCCGAATTGAAGGTCCTGAAGGCTATGAGAGCAGAGGTGAAGATGTACCGGCAGTTATTGAGAAGCTGAAACAATGGCTCAGAGAACATATTGACTGCATCGGGGATTTGAAGCCTGAAGAACAGCAGAAAATTAACGCTGTTTTAAACGAATCCGCAGCTTAATGAATTATTTCACCGACCAAAGCTAAAAACACCATATTAACCAACCACAGGAGATACAAGAGCAGACAATTCACCGTTGTTTGCTCTTTTCTTTACCAATTTTGCCCTCATAGACCTTTTAAATGTTTTTATAATGACTTTTCATTTGCGGTTTTCTCTCGGTTTGTTCTCGGTTCGATTTGCCTTTTTCTCGAAGTTAGATTAATTTTCCTCGCGCGCGTACGTGTGAGAGATGTTTGGTTTTATAAGGTTGTTTTTATGCTTTATGAGGGCAGATTATGTCCTAAACTTAATACTGTTAAGAGCCGTTTAAAGGACTTTCATCCCTGTTTTACGCTCTCTTTTTATCGTGTTACATAACATCTGTCGAAATAGTGAAAAATACACTTTTCTCTTGATTCATTCTTGGTTCGATTTGCTTTTCCTCGCGCGCGTGCGCGTGAAAGAGGTCAAGTTTTGTCAAGTTGTTTTATACCGTTTATGAGGGCTGTTATGTCCTAAACTTAATACTGTTAAGAGCCGTTTAAAGGGCTTTCGCGCCCTCTTTTATGCTCTCTTTTTATCGTGTCCGGATTAGTGTTTATTGAACAGGTGGAAAATGGCTTTTCTCTCTGTTCGCTCTCAGTTCGATTCTACATTTGTCCTCATAAGCTGTATAAACTTTTCTATGCCCTTGGGTGTAATAAGTACCTGAATACCGCTGTGACCGTTTCTGTCGCTGTAAAACTGCTTATGCTTGCATAATCCCTGGTCGATACTGCGCTGATATGCTCTTATATCTCCGTAACCGTCACGATAGGTATAGCCTGCTTGCATAAGTTCATTGATAAGTCTGTTTCTCGGTACACCTATCAGCTTAGCGGCATCTGTGAAATTAACTGACTTACCGTGAGCAATAACGTTGTCATAATAGTCCGCTTTTGGCTTCATAACGCTGTTTTCTTCAATGAGGGCAGTGTTAACTGCTTTAACAGAATCAAGCTGTTTTTGTGCAAATTGCAAAGCTCTGCTCATAACCGATTCAGGAGAGTTCCATTTCTTTTCAAGCTCGATAAAATATTGTCTTGCCTGTTTGCCCTCAGAGCTTCTTTGAAGCATACATATCTCTTTTGACATTTCTATTGTTAGCTGATATTCTGTTTTAGGTCTGCCGCCTGTACTTTCACTCAAAAATGAGTAAAAGTCTTTTCCATCTTCAAAACCATATTCACACATTCTCGGAAACCAATCCGTAAACGCTGTTTTTACATTCAAAAACTGATGCAATTCTCTTGCTGATACTGTCGGTCTGTCATTGTCATAATTAACTGCTATTAAATCATACATAGTATTAACCTCTTTTATCTTTCTGTGCTGTGTTTCGTTCTAAAACTTTACACATTTTCAAGTCTTGTAAAAGCTGATATGAAAATTAGCTCGAATTTATCTTTTATGTTTATGAGGGCGTGACTTTTTGCACCTCTTTTACATACTTAAAGTACAAATAACCGTATTTCGTGCTTTTGATTTCGACCAATTTATAGCCTTTAGGTGCTTGAGGTGAACTTTTTTCGCTGTATATACGCTTAACTTCGGCTATATCTTCCTTTTCGGGCGTTCTTGCATTACGTGTCTGTTTCCATCGGTGCCCGCCCTGCTCAGGTGTCCAATGGTCAAAGAGATAATTTGCAAGGCCTGTATAGTCACAGCCATAATCAACACCACCGTAATAGTTATGCTCTCGCAGATTCTCTACAGAAATAATAGATCCGTATATCCACTGTTTATTGATAATATCTGCAGGTATGCCCTCAGAAAGCATATGTACATGAATACGGCGTGTGTTTTTACCTCTGCCCAGGTATATGAAGATAACGGCATCAGGGCGAGCGTACTTTAACCGGCGCACAAATAAATCTCTTATATGCTTTGCTTCATCAAAAGTATGTACTTCGTTTTCATTATCGAAGGTAAGAGTGCTGTATAAAGAGCCGGGAGAAAAGTTTTCATTGACAAGACGTGCGTGTTTACGCCTGGATATGCCTAATTTATGCTGTTCTCGCTCTTCTTCGGTATTAAATCTTAAGCGTGGCTTTGCCGTTATATCGTTCTTTGCTCTGTCAGATATGCTGTATATCTCCTGTTCGCATACAACGCCTGAAAAGGTTCTTTTCTTTACTCTTTTTCGCATTTCATCAAATCTCCGTCTGAATACTCATATAAGGCGGTAAATTTGACATACAGACTATCTTGTGTTATACTATGTACACTCACATACTTACCGCCTTAGGGCGTGCCTTACATAAGTTGCCGCTTATGTGGGGCGTTTTTTATTTCAAATTACTTTTCTTATGCCCTCATGAGTTTCTTTTTGACTTAATGAGGGCGTATTTAGCATTTCAAAGAGTCGGTCAAGGTTTATAAGCCTTTTATTGCCCACTCTCACAACAGGGATTTCACCTCTGTTTACTGCCGCCCTCAATGCTCTCAGAGTGTAAGCTGTAGCAGGATCAGCCTTTTTCAGCTCTGCAAATGCTTCCGGGAGAGTTCTCATTCGTGGCACAGACATATTAAACCGCCTTTCTGCTTGCAGAGATACTGTCAATTATGGCAAGTATTTTTATTTTTTCATCTTCGGGCAGTTCGTGACGGAGTTTTCTTGTCAATGTCATATCGCACACACCAAGTTTTTCGGCAATTTGCCAAAGGCGAACACCATTTTCTTTTGCTTTGATTCTGATTTCCTGATTATTCATTGTTTTACACCTCTTAAATTTAATATTGACAACAACAACACATAATGATATACTTGTGTTGCTGTCGTTTGTGTCACTGACATTATAATGCATAAAAATGTTGAAGTCAATACAAAACGATGCACAAAATCTAAATTCAACAAATATATGCAAGGGCGTGCTTTTTTTATGACAACAATTGAAAGCTTTTCAACAAAATTGAAAAAATTAAGGGAAGAAAAAGGATTAAATCAATCTGAATTAGGTGAGGCTTTGGGGGTGTCCAGGGGAAGTATCAGCTTTTATGAAAAAGCAGAGCGCATACCTGATATTGATTTTTTAGTGAAAACGGCAAAATTTTTTGACGTTCCTGTTGATTATCTATTAGGATTAAGTACTGTATCTGAAAAAGATGTCGATACTGATTTGAAAGCTGTTAGTGATTATATCGGTTTGGATTTTCAAATAGTAGAGATGTTGCATTTTTCTACATTAGGCAGAAAACGCGACAATACCGGCAAGCCTAAAGAAGATGATTTTATTTTATTTATAAAAGAATTTTTAGGAGATTATAGTGAATTTTTAAATACAGATGTTTGGGCGTATGATTCGGACAATATTCCTTCCTTGGCTCTTCATTATTTGTATTTGTTACAGGATTATAATAGCTTTTTAGATTATAGATTCGAACAAAAAGGCTTTTCTCTTGATGAAATTCCCGCGGATAATGTAGATAAATATTTACTGCATTTATATGAGATGAAGAGCCTATCAGATGAAAAGTGTAAAGTAATCGATGAAGCCTACAAAAACATATTTGAGAGCTTGAAACGCTTGATAGAAAACTATTGTTTTAATGAACGTGCAAAGTCTTTTTGTAGCAAACAAAAAATAGAAAAATATATTAATCTTCTTTATTGTGTAAAAGAAGGTAAAGAAATAACAGATGAACTGCTTTTTAATTTAGATTTAATTTAAGAGGTGATTCGAATGCCAACGATAGCGAAGCGGAATGACACATATAAAATAACCGTTTCAGCCGGTTATGATATAAACGGTAAACAGATACGCCGATATATGACCTGGAAGCCGCCCTCATCAATGACTTTGAAACAGGCAGAAAAAGAGGTCAAAAGGCAAGCGGTACTCTTTGAAGAAAGGGTGAAGAACGGCACTTATCTTGACGGATCTATTAAGTTTGCCGATTTTGCGGAGCAGTGGTTTAACGATTATGCAAAAGAACATCTGAGGGCAACCACATACAAACGTTATAAATCAATGATGCCGAGAATAAACGCCGCTATAGGACATATGAAGCTCGAAAGAATACAGCCTCAACATCTTCTCTCTTTTTATAAAAACCTTGCTGAAACAGGTATAAGAGAGGATATGAAGTATACGGCTTGCTGCGACCTGCGTGCCCTCATAAAAGGTAAAAAAATGACTTTCAGAAGTATTGCAGAATCTGCAGGCATAGGAGAAAGAACAGTATCAGCTGCTGTTAACGGTCAGAATGTAACAGAAAAAACGGCTCTTGCCATATGCGGAGCTTTATCAGAGCCGATAGAGAATGTGTTTGCTCTTGTCGATGAGGGCAAAACGCTCTCTTCTTCAACAATACACTACTATCACAACGTAATATCTTCGATGCTGACTACGGCTGTACAGTGGCAGATTATATTTTCTAATCCTTGCGACAGAGTAAAGCCGCCTAAGGTGGGAAAGCCTGAGCCGAAGTACCTCGATGAAGAGCAGGCGAAGAATTTAATTGATTGTCTCCAGAATGAGGGCGTACAGTTCCGGGTGATGATAGAGCTGTTAATGTTTACAGGCTTAAGACGTGGTGAATTGTTAGGCTTGGAATGGTCTGATATTGACTTTGACAATAAAATCATAAACGTGCGCCGTAATTCTTTATATCTTCCTGAAATGGGTGTATTTGAAGATGAAACTAAAACTGCAGGCTCACAAAGAGCTTTTAAAATATCTGATGCAGTTATAGATTTACTGAAAGAACAAAGAACCTGGCAGGCATCACAAAGGCTTAAGCTCGGTGATAAGTGGATAAATTCAAACAGGCTCTTTACAGCTTGGAACGGGGAGCCGTTAAATCCCTCTACCTTAACAAGCAAATTCAGAAGATTTAAACAGAAGCATAATATTGAGGGCATAAGCATCCACGGATTAAGACACACAAACGCCACTCTGCAGATTGCCGCAGGTACTCCACTTACAACGGTTGCTCACCGCCTCGGCCATACCAATGCAAGCACAACCACAAAAATATATGCCCACGCTATAAAGTCGGCTGATGAAGCTGCAGCTGAAGCAATAGCAGATATTTTAACTCTTGGCAGAAAACAAACAGTATAAAAAAACAGACCGCTTTCCTTTTTTGTGAGGTTAGCGGTTTTTTGATGTCCGTATTTTTGGACTTTGATATTTACTTTGTGAGATTCAGGCTTTAAAATGGGGGTATGAGGTGATGAAATATGACAAATGAAGAACTTATTCAAAAAATCAAAAGTTACCCGGTGGATAAAAGCAAGTATATGGCACAGCTGTACAATCAGAACAGAGGTTTTATATACAAAACTGCTCTCCAATACTCAAAAACTGCTGAAATAGACGATTTAATGCAAGAGGCGTATATTGTTCTTGATGAAGTTGTGCGAAATTACAGAACAGATATAAACATAAAGTTTATAACGTATTTCGGTAAGGTTTTAAGATGGCGTTTTTCTGCCTATACATTCAAAACTTCAACACCTATTAAAATGCCCTCAGAATTTAAAGAGTTAATAAGAAAATATCATCAGTTTAATCAGGTGTATTTTCAGAGTCACGGTGAAAAGCCTGCTGATGAGGAGTATATGAGGGCATTAAATATATCACAAGAAACATTGGAGAGCTTGAAAACAGCAGTTATGCTTTTAAGTACGGTTTCTTTTGATGAACCTTTAAACGACGCGGAGGGCATATCTTTACAGGAGACAATACCGGCAGACGAAGATATAGAAGATACAATAACCGAGTCTAAAGAAAGAGAGTACCTTAATAGTTGCCTTTATAGAGCTGTTGATAATTTGGATCCTCATAAAAAGAAAGCAATAACAGATTTTTACTTTAAAAATAAATCTGTTTCAGATACGGCCAAAGATTTGAATTTGTCTTTAGGCGTTGCACATGGACTGAAGACTAAAGCTATAAGAGAATTAAGAAGAGATTGGCGGCTATATAGAGCTGTAATAAAAGAAGAACATTATGATGATTCTGATAGTTACCGATATTCTTTAGGGCGTTTCAAAAGAAGCGGTTTATCTCCTGTTGAGATTATAGCCATAAGAAACGAAAGAGATAAAAATGTCGTTTGAAAGCAAATTTGAAGCCCTGAGTCATAAAAATAGCATTAAACCCAGACGGCATAAGGGAAAGAGCTGTTTTTAAGCTTTGAAATAATTCAAATTTTTTCAAAATTTTTCCAAATTTATTCTGGCGTTTATTTGGCGTTTGTTTCGGTGTTTTGGCGTTTATATTTCGTGAAAGTCCGTGAAAGACAGATGTGCCGAAAATATAGATATGATGGGATAAAATGACACCTTGTGAAACAGCGCTAACTCATAGAAATTAGTATTCGTAATGCGCAGGTCGCGTGTTCGAGTCACGTTTCCAGCTCCATAAGGAACGGGGTAAATCGCCTCGTTCCTTTTTCTTTTCGGTAATTTTCCGAGGGCAAAATAACCAAATATATTCTCTTTTTTTCAGCACATTAAAGCGTTGTAAACACGGTATTGACTATGCTATAATTACTTTATGTATAAAGAAAGGAGAGTGTGTTTGATTGGGAAAAGTTAAATCATTTTTCACCGAAGTAAAAACTCACTGGAAAACACCTGCTGAAGGTAAGTATGTTCCTTACAGAGAGTATAAGGATCTGTTCCTCGGTATAGGCGCGAACTATACAGGGTCTAAAATGCTTGAAAGCATCGGCTTCTGGGCATCCTGCTACCTGTTTATGTATCATTATAAGCTGCCTTACCTTACCTTCTCATTCATCGGCATTATAAATATGCCCCTCAACTATATCTGGACTCTTATAGGCTGGATAATCAATGATAATCTCGGATTTTTGCCGAAGAAAACAGAAAGAAAATTCTACGGACTCTATTTCTCTCTTATAGTTATAGGTCTCGTTATGATTTTCGGCAAATTCCCCTTCCTTGATACCTCGACAAATCCGCTTATCGTTTATCTTAACAATATGCAGAGCATCGGTATTACTGCCGCTTCTGCGCTTAAGATTCTCGGTACCCACATTCTTTGGAACGGTTGGGCAGGCTCAAGAAATATCTTCTACCGTAAAAAGCTTATTCCCAAATACGGCAGATATAAGTATTCGCTTTACTGTGATGTAATTCCCAAGTGCATCATGGTTATCCTTGTAGGCTGGCTTCCTCTTTACGAGATTCCCGATATGGTTACGAGAGTATGGACAGCAAATCTTCTCTTCGCTTGCTTTAATATCTTTGGATTCGGCAACAATCTCGAAAATCTTTCGAAAACCATCAGTCCCAATATGCAGGAAAGACTTCTCGTTCGTACATATCCCGTTAAGCTCTCTCATTTTATCCACACTATTGTTTCTATCATCATTCCTGTCGTGGCAGATGCTCTTCAGGATGAGTGGGCTGACATCAATCTTTACCGTTGGGTTTATCCCATCGCATTCATCGTTCCTGCTGCTATAACAATGATTTATGCAGGCAGACTTAAGGAAAGAATTCCTCAGCCTCCCCTTGAAAAGAAGGTTCAGATTAATTTCTGGGACGGTATGTTCGGCGTTCTGCGTAACAAATACCTTCTTATCAATACCATCGTAGGTCTTATTGACTCTCTCGGTAACGGTATGCTCGCCATTACACAGATTGTATATCTTTATACCTTCCGTCTTTCTGGTTTGCCCTATACAATCATCGTTAATCTTATCTCTTTTGCGGGTACTCCACCCGATTTATGTGCACCCTTCTTCCTCAAAAGATTTAATTATAAGCAGATTATGATTTTCTATCAGCTGACCCGTGCTTTCGGTAACGCATTTTTAGTAGGTGCCTTCTGGTTCTTCGGCGATAATGTTCATATCTGCGGTCTGGCATGTATCATCGTTATGTTCCTTATGGAAATGACGAAGACCATTCCCACCACTGCCGGTCACGATATGGGTACGCGTATCGGCGACTATCAGATGTATCTTTCAGGTGAAAGACTCGAGAGCTTCGCAGGTGTTTTCGGCTGGTTTACAGGCCCCATCACATCTTTCGTAAGCCTTATCATTCCTCTTATGCTTCTTAAATACGGCTTTAACAGTAACTGGGATGTTCTCTATATCGATTCAGCACGCTTTAAGATTATTGCAGTACCGCTTATTATCGATATAATCGGCTTCCTTCTTATGGCTATTCCCTACTTGTTCTGGGATTATGACAACGAGAAGCAGACCAAGGTTATTCAGGTTCTTCAGCGCCGTGCTGAGGTAACCCAGAAGAAGGCCGAGGAAGAGGGCGAAGCCGTCAGCGGCGGTTACATAGGTTAAAAGGAGGTATACACAATGAAAGATAAAAAAGAAAAAGTCTTTAAGGGTATGACTGCCCCCGTTGATGTGCACCTCGATATTCCCGAAGAGGAAATATGGACCTATAAGGTTGACGGACTGGCAGAACCGCATATAAATAAGCCTTTTACAAACTTTACTCTTAAGAAAATTGTTTTCACCGTTCTCCTTCTTATTGCAGTCGGTCTTTCCATGTATTTCAGCGTAAGAGTGGTAAGCCGTACGCCTTTTGAATATGATGAGATCGGTGACGGAACTTATGAATTCGTAAAGTTCAATAATACGGGCTATATCAAGCATCTTGATATCGATTATGCCGTAGAAATTGTTACAGACGAGGAAAATCCCGATGCTGCGACAAACTTTACTCTCCAGAAGGATGAAAGCAAGCCTATTTCAAAAATTCCTCAGTTCTGCTTTAACTGTGATGAAACCGTCGAAACGATTTACATCGGCAAGGATGTTAAGGAGATAGACGGCAAGGCATTTTTCACCTGCAGAACTCTCAAGCAGATTATAGTTGACGAGGAAAATGAATATTTCTGCGATATTGACGGTGTTCTTTACAATAAGGATAAAACAGAAATTATCCTCTATCCGATGAATCATCCCCAGTATCTCCGTGAAAAATACGGCTACAACGATACTATCTGGGCTGACGGCGAAAACAATATGGAATTCCGTGCAAGATATGAGGCGGATATTCTTACTTATGTGCTTCCGTCTACGGTAGAAACCATTGGTGAGCTTGCATTCTACGATCTTCCTCTTTCTACACTTTATTTACCCGAAGGCCTTAAGAGAATCGAGACAATGGCAATTATGAGAAACTGGTGGATGACGGATATTTATTCCTATGAGTCCAGCACGGCCGAAGAGGACGAAACAGGCTTCTCTGCCGTGGCAAAGCTCAGCGGAGTTTACCGTTCGCTTCCTGACGGACTCGAATACATCGGCTCAGACTCGATGAGCTACTGCGATGACGGTGCAGTTCTTCGCATACCTGCGAGCGTTAAGTATATCGGACACCACGCTTTCTTTGATACTGTTGAAAAGAGAGACGGTACCTTCCTCGGATACGACAAGGTTTATATTGCAATGAGCGAGGAAGAATTCGAAAATGTCGAAACCGGACCTCAGTGGATTCCCGAATATGACAGCGGTCTTCTCGATAAAAAGGTAGAGCTTGTCTTTAATGCCGAAAAGATTTATGAGGAGCCTGTTTCTTTGACGGAAAAGGAAGACGGCACCTATGAGCTTACTGCAGCGACAAACAGAGAAAACGCTACAGAGCTTAGGATAGATACGGCAGACGGTAAGGCTATTACCTCAATCGCACATCATCCCTTTGATTGGGACGAAAAAATCGAAACAGTTTACATCGGCAAGAGTGTAAATTCACTTTACGGTGAGTCATTTGTAAATCTTCGCGCTCTTAAGTCCTTTGTGGTAGACGAGGATAATGAAAGCTTCTGTGCGGTAGACGGTGTGCTTTATACGAAGGATATGAAGACTCTTCTCTGCTGTCCCAAGGCTTATGAGGGCGGAGCTGAATTCACCGTCCCCGAAACCGTAGAAAATATCAGCCGTTCTGCATTCTCCGACTGTAAATTCGAGAAGATTTATCTTCCCGAGGGTCTCAAGAGAATAGAAAGCATGGCCTTCCTTAAGTCAGAGTCGCTTAAGGAAATCGTATCCTACAAGGGAGAAAAGACCTACGCTTCTCTTCCGGAGGGACTCGAATTTATCGGTCTCGACTGCTTTAACTATGCATCGGGTCTCAGCTATCTTTACATTCCGGCTTCTGTTAAGGAAATCGGCGCTTACAGCTTCTGCTACTGCGCCAAGGCAGATGAGAACGGAAACAAGACAGGTATCACCGAGGTGGATGTGGCTCTTTCTGAGGCGGATTTCAAAAAGATTACCACAGGTGACCATTGGGTACCCGAATTCAGAAATGCTGAAAACGAAATCGCAGCTGTTAACTACTCTGCAGAGAGAAAGTAAGTTAATAAAAAATCCCGTGTTCTGTTTTTAAATCTGAACACGGGATTTATATTTGGTGGACCCGAAGAGGTTTGAACTCTCGGCCTTTCGGTTGCGAACCGAACGCTCTCCCAACTGAGCTACGGGCCCGTAAATATTTGCCGAAGGCAACTTCATTGTGTCGTAGGCACACTTCATTGACGGAGTCATTTCATTTACCGTAAGGTAACTTCATTCATTTATGTCAGTAAAATGAAGTACGGCTTAACAGCCGTAATGAAGTCAGCACCATAAATGCCGCTGTATGAAGTTATGTCCTGCGGACATAAATGAAAAATCCAAGTCAGATGTATGAGATTGCTAAGGACAGTTTACAAAAAACAGTCAATAATATCTACCGTGCATTGCAGAAGGAAAAGAAGTAACCAAGAGAGAGTAAAATCTTTCTTGGTTATTTCTTTTTAACTCACTATCCACACATTCGACTAATCTTTCGTTATAAGGTAAAATAAACTTACCAAATAATAGGAGGTATTCACTATGTCAAATAAAAATTCTATCAGTTATCGCCGTGTTGGTGACTATTTCATCCCTAACCTCACTATCCCACCTGAAGAAGCAAACATCACTCTTAGCAAATGGGGAATGATGCACAAAAATTATCTTGAAAAACATAAGAAGGTGCTTTTTAACACACTGCTTACACAAGGCAAACTTTATCAACACTGTGCTGAAATTGAAAACCAGGCAAGAGGTATGTTTGATACTCTCATTGAGCAGATGAAAGAAAGTGAAGGTGTTACAGAGCGACTTAAAGAACAGGATCAACTTGAATGGATTCAGAAGATGAATAATATTCAGCACCGAGCTAGTGAAATTGTGTGCAAAGAGCTGATATGCGTTTAAGTGTATTTTATAGAACAATCCCCGACAGAACTCTGCCGGGGATTAACATTTTAATAGTGCGCTACTCCGCAACCACAAATTTTGTTCGTTCCGAAAAGCTTATAGAAGAATCTCAGTATCTTCCAAATAATACTCATAAAGCCGGATTTATGACAGTTACAGGAGCAATTATTACTCTTTGAGTCACCGCATTCCGTACAAACACCGTTTTGATAGTTATGACCTGTTGCTGAAAGTTCATTTACCTCAGAATAATCACATCTTGAACATTCCGCTATTTCAAGACCGTTTTCTGTACAGCTTGGTTGCTCTACTACGATGAAATCACCCATATTGTGTCCGAGTTTTGCCGTTTCATTAGCCTTATAAGCATATTTACATACGGAACAAGTGTAAGTAGTATAACCGCCGTTTGTACAAGAAGGAGCTGTTACAACTGATTTGTAGCTGTGTTCAAGCTTTGCTGTTTCAGTCTGCTTAACAAGAATTTCACCGCAAACAGAACATTTCTTTCCTTCGGTAAGACCGGGCTTTGAGCAAGTTGCATTTACAGCAGCAAGAATTTCTTCTGTATGACCCTTTGCACTAATTACTTTTGTTTCATAGTAATCACAGCGTGAGCAATCAGCTCTTTCTTCACCATCAGCAGTACAGGTTGCTTCCTTGGTTACTGTAAATGTACCCATATTGTGCTTGAGTGCATCTACAGTCTGACCCTTTGAAATTTCTGCTCCGCAAGCACCGCAGACAGTATCACCGGTGTAACCGCTTTCGGTACAGGTTGCGTCCTTCTTATTAACGGTTGTTTCTGTATGCCCGCTTGTAGCAATAAAGTCGGTTTCAGCATAACCGCAGGAAGTGCATATGCGCTTCTTAACGCCACCTACGATGCAGTTTGCTTCAATTTCGGTTGCCCAATCACCGAATGTGTGTTCATCGCAAAGAGTGAGATTGACGATTTCCATAACATCGTCGCAGATTTCACAGCATTTAACTGCAAAGCCGTCATATTCACTTGTGGGTGAAAGAACAGTCTTCTGTATGCCCGCAATACAGTCGTGTGCTTCGACAACATTTACTGCGTAGGAGTAAGTGTTACCCTTATCATCTTCAATGTAAAGGACACCGCCGTTTGCATCTGCTGAAGTAAGAGAGATAGTGCCGTCGCCTGTAAAGGTGAGAACACCGTTTTCAAATACAGCAGATTCGTTATCACATTCGAGTGTGTAATTTTCAGCTGAAACACTTCTGTTTCTCAATGAGTAGGAAGCAGCAGGAACATAATATGCCGTAAACTTGACTGTACCTGTGGCATCCTTTGCCTTGAACTGTTCTTTTTCATTCTGAACAGCAATAACAGATGTATCTCTGTCGACGTAATTTTCGGGATTGTCAATACCGGGGATAAGCTGTAAGTAAGATGACACTTCATCACCTGTCGCACCGATTATAGCCTGTGATACGCCGTTAAGACGAGAGCCGATATTGGATACACCGTAATATTCGGGGCCAATGCCTGTAATACTGTATGACCAGGGAATAGTGGTTGTGCCTTCCTGATTGAAGATAACATCACCTAAAATAAACTTGGTGGGAAGTGATGTAACAAGAGTTCTTAAGGAATCAAAGATATTGAATGCTGCTGTTTCCTCTTCGGTTGCATAAGTAACAATTGCTTTTTTAAGAGCTTCAACATTTGCTGTTACAGCTTCAATATCAGCGCTTGCTGCCCATGCAGCGGCATCTTCACCGATAAGCTCAAGCTCCTGTGCAAGACCTGTATCAACAAGCATTGCAGCAGCTGTGAATACCTTGTCACCGCTTACAAGAGATTTTTCAATATCACGAAGCATTTCTGCGAGCTCGCTCTCAATATTCGCCTTTTCCAAAGCTTCTGCAGCAGCAGAAACAGTTGCGATAAGTGTGCTTGCGGCATCAAGACCTGACATAACAGCCTCATAGCCGTTCACAAATTCAGCGGCATAATCACCAAAGATTTCTTCAATCTCTTTAAGCATATATTCCGAGCCGAAGAGAATCTCTATTGAAAGCTCAATTACAAGCTTATCGCCGGGCTTGAATTCGGGAGCGAATGCAAACCAAGATTCATCTGATTCAGATGTATAAACAATATCCTTTGTTCCGTCTGCGGGATCATATATAATCTTGCCCTGCTCAACCTCTGTGATAAGGTGTGAAACATTATAGAGAGTTCTGTCGGAAACATTGGTTAAGGTGATAGTTACGGGATAGTCTTCGCCGAAATAGGCTGAGTTGGGGAATTCGTAATGAAGATGGAGTGCATTTCCTGCCCAAACCTGGAGCTGATCTTCACAGGTAAAGGTATCATTGATTTCTTCACCTAAAGGCATAATCTTACCTGTGAGCTGTGCAGCAAGGTCGTAGCTACCCGCCTTATCACCTCTTACATACCAGTGAACTGACTTGCTTGAGCTTTCAGTAACTGTACCCATTTCCTGCTCAAGTGTCTGTTCGCCGTCTATCATATCGGCAAGAGAGAGACCGTCGGGAAGAGTAAGAGTTGCCTTAAGGTCTTCGAGTGTATCTGTAGCGGAATTATTGACAACAAGAAGCTCAACGTCAAACATTTCCTTAAGCCATTTGATTTCGCCGCGGATAATAAGATAGCAACGCTCTGAAACAGGCTGAATGATGATAGAAGGCTGATCATTAACAGGAGGACGATAGTAATAATTTGCTGTAGAGCCGGGTCTTGAATAGTAGCCTTCGCCTTCAACAACTACATTTGCAGGTGTATCTGCAATACCGACAACCTTACCGCCTGCTGTATAAGTTTCAACAACTATCGGCGGAACATCATCGAAGACCAACTTCATCTCGGTTTTAACCACCTGCTGATTTCCGATTGCTTCGGTATCAATACCTGCATCTTCGATTTCTTCTTTGGTCATTACCTTCTGTGTCAGCTCGGCATCATAGGTTGACTTATCACTAAGACCGATTACGGGTATATCGTTTTCACCGTTTACTACGGTAATCTTAAAGCTTCTGGTAAGGCAATTTTTAGCATAAGCTGAAACTGTCTGTTCGCCTATAGGAAGAGTAACACTTACTTTACCGTCAGCATCAGTATAGAATGTATTTTCGCCGTCATTTTCTGTGGCTATGTAAAGGCTTGCGCCCTTAATGGGCGAAAGTGTCTGTGCGTTTACTACGGTGAAATTAACTACGCCGTAGTTTTCGTCGCCGTCTACATTGATTCTGTCGATAGTCTTAACATCTCTGTGACCGCAGGTGTCGCAGGTTCTTACTTCGAGACCTTCGGAAAGTACGGTAGCTTCCTTTTCGGTTATCCATGCACCGTAAGCGTGGTCAGCCTTATCGAGATTTCTGTAAACAGTTGCACCGCAGACATCACATACGCTCTGTTCCTTACCTGCTGAGGTACAGGTGGGTGCGCTTATCTGTGTCCATTCGGTATTTGTGTGACCGAGAGCAGCTACATATTCTCTTGCAACAAGCCAGGTGCGGCAGTCGGGGCAATACTTACCTTCGGTATAGCCCGATACTGTACAGGTGGCGGGAACTGCTTCATAAACCTCTGCATTTGCGTGATTGATGGCGGGTATTACTTCATGACCGCTTACCCATTCACCGCAGGAATTACAGAATTCACCGGCAGTAAAGCCGCTTTCGGTACAGGTTGCCTTTTCTTCAGCGAAGGTGCTTGTGGTGCCTTCATGGTTAGTGGCAGGAATGTCCACACGCTCTTCCACATATTCACCGCAGGTGGTGCAGAGGAGACCGCCGTAGAAACCGTCAACGGTGCAGGTAGGAGCCTTGTTTTCCTCTCTTACCTTTGTGGGATGGTTGAGCTTTGAAATAGTGCTGTGACCGCTGATGTAACTCTGACAGTCGGGGCAGTAAACGCCTGCTGTGTAGCCGACCTCAGTACAGGTAGGCTCTACACGGTCTGTATTATATTTGTTTGCGTGGTTGAGAGCAGCTATTGCTGTCTGAGGCTCTATCCATACAAGACAGTCGGGGCAGTATTTACCTGCTTCGTGACCCTTTACGGTACAGGTGGGAGCGAGGTATTCACCTACGTAGGCGTTAGCGTGAGCTGTGGGACAGTCAAGGCAGATTACGGTAACAGTAGAATTAAGACCTCTGTAGCCTCCGATAGCATTCCATTTACCTAAAACATCAAGATAGTAAATGGTTGTACCGTCAAGATAGTTTATGGAATAACCATTGAAATAAGTTATAGATGATGGAATGGTAAGATACTTAGGGTCATTATCACCGTAGAAAGCATTATAAGGAACACTTGTCATACCGCTACCTAATACTACGGTTTCAAGTGAACCGGAATATGCACAGAAGGCATTACCTACAGATGTTACGCTGTCGGGAACAGTAATTGAAACAAGAGCATCACAATTGTAGAAGTTGCTTGCACCTATAGTCTCTACGCCCTCCGGAATGGTAATGTTCTTAAGATATGCATTATCTTTGAAAGCCTCTGCCTTGATTTCCTTAACGGTTGAAGGAATTACAAAGCTTTCATCAGTCTTACCTACGGGGTACATCATAAGAACAGTCTTATCCTTATTATATACCACACCGTCTTCACTTGAGTAGGTTTCGTTGTCCTCTGCCACATTGATAGCGGCAAGGCTGGTACAGCCTGCGAAAAGGTCAGATGTAATGCTTGTGATTGATGCGGGAATATCCACAGATGTAAGTGCTGTACAGTTTCTGAATGCATCGGCTTTGATAGTTGTCACACCGTCTTCAAGAATGATGCTTTCAAGAGCAGCACAGCCATAGAAGGCTTCCTGACCCACAGTAGTAACAGTGCCGGGAACGGTGATTGATTTAAGGGCAATACATTCCTGGAAAGCTCGATCACCAATAGTTTTAACACCACTGCCGATTGTAACACTTTCAAGCTTTTCGCAATTGCTGAAAGCATAACTGCCCAAAGACGTAACACTGTCGGGAATTACGATTTCTGCAAGAGCATCGCAATCATAAAAAGAATAGTTTCCGATTGTGGTCAGATTTTCAGGAAGTATAATTTCATCGAGCGCATAACAAGCATCAAAAGTATAAGTGCTGATAGTTGACATTGTTGACGGAAGAGTAACATTTTTCAGTAATTTACAGCCGTAAAAAGCTCCATAACCTGTTATAGTAGTGCCCTCTTCATAAACAACTTCTGTGAGAGACGTGCAGCTTTGGAATGCATAATCACCTATAGATGTAACCGTGCCGGGAATGGTTACTTCAGTTAAAGCACCGCAATTTGCAAAAGCTCTTTCGCCGATATTTTCGATATACTTGGGTAATACGAGATTGGTAAGTTTAGTACAGCTGTAAAATGCTTTATAATTTATATTTTTAATGCTGTCGGCAAAATCTACTGTTGTAAGTGCATCACAGCTCTCAAAGGCACGTTCACCAATTGTCTCAACACCTTCTTTAAGTGTAACTTCTGTAATACCGTCACAGTCACAAAATGCACAGTTTGAAAGAGTTGCAATAGAACCGGGTACGGTAACGGATGTGAGAGCATCACAGTTATAAAATGCGTAAGTACCAATTACAGTAAGGCCGTCAGCGAGAGTAATATCAGCCAAAGCACCGCAGTTAGCAAAGGCATCAGTACCCATTGTTGTAACTGATTTGGGAACTGTTACAGATGTAAGAGCATCGCAGTCTTCAAAAGCGTACTGCTCTATTGTTGTAACGCCCTCGGGGATTGTTACAGAGGTAAGCTTGTCATTATTCCGGAAAGCATACTCCTTAATTGTGGTAACAGTTGAGGGGATTGTGTATGATACATCTTCTTTAGCTTCGGGATATTTGATGAGAGTAGTCATATCCTTGCTGAAAAGAACACCGTCCACAGCACAGAGGGTTTCATTGTCAGCAGAAACGGTGATTTCCTTAAGCTTATCCATTTTGTTATATGTATCTCTGCCTAAGGTTGCCGTATTTTTGCCGAGGTGAAGAGTTTCAACAGCGGGACAGTTATAAAAAGCACTTGAACCGACAGATGTTACGCTGTCGGGAATTGAAATAGATTTAAGACCGCCACAGTCATAAAAAGCATATTCTCCGATGAAGGTTACACCATTGGGAATTTCCACTTCGGTGAGAGCATCACAGTTGTAGAAAGCATATCTATCTATCGTGGTTACACCGTCAGGAATTTCAATAGACTCAAGCCTTTGGCAATTATAGAAAGTATGATCCGGAATTGAAGTAACTCCACTGGGAATGTTTATACTTTTAAGATTATAGCAGTTATAGAAAGCGTATGTTTCGAAGTTTGTAACGCTTTCAGGAATAACAAGCTCTGTTAAACCTGAACACTCTCCAAATGTATAATATTCAATGGAAGTTATACCGTCAGGTATATTTACCTTTTTAAGCTCCTCGCAATCATAAAAAGCTTTATAACCGATAAATTGAACTGAATCGGGGATTATAATTTCTATGATGTTATAATATTTTTGGAAAAACGCACACGCAGCAATAGCTTTTGTACCGTCTTTTATTGTAATTACTGTATCAACTGAAGGATAGCTGCCTTTATACTGATAAAAGATTGTATTAAGATAAACCTCACCGTTGGGCTGTGCATTGTACCAAGCCGTACCGTAGAAGGCGTCAGCCTGAATTTCAAAGGCTTTATCGGGAATATTGATTTCAGCAAGGTTAGTTGAATTATAAAATGCTTGATAGCCGATATACTCGATGGTATCAGGGAAGGTGATTTTATTGATGTATGCTACACCCTGGAAAGCATAATCATCAATTTTTTTAAGTGCGGGACCGAGGTCTACATCGGTAAGCTTTGAGCAACCACTAAAAGCATACTGACCGATTTCCTCAATACCCTTAAACTCAACAGTAATCATACCTGTCATACTGCGGAAAGCATAGTTACCTGCAGTCTTGATTCCCTCGGGAACGATAAGGGACACGATTTTCGAAGCACCGTCAAAAGCATAG
>JAFXDE010000038.1 GCA_017516315.1 Clostridia bacterium
AGCTCAATGAGCTTAAGAACGATCCCACAACAAACGCTGACGACCAGGATGAAATTGATGCTCTTGAAAAAGAACTCGAAGACATCATCGCAGGTATCACTGACGGCTCACTTGTGAAGCCCGACTACACCAACTACAATACAGCTGTAAATGCTTACGAAGCCCTTAAGGATACAATGACAGCCGAAGACAAGGCAGCAGTTGAAGCAATCAAGGCTGAAATCGCTCAGATTCCTGCTGACGGCACAAAGGCTGACTACCAGGCACAGGTTGACAAGGCAGCAGAAGACATTGCAGCAATCAACGCAAAATACGGTGACTGCGCAAACGGCAACCACACTTGGGGCGAGCCTGTTCTCACAAAGGAACCCACAGCTGGCGCACAGGGCGAATACACAGAAACCTGCGGCGTTTGCGGTGCAACTCAGATCACAAAGGTTGACCTTGCTGATTATGATGAATTCAACACAGTAGTAGGTCAGCTCGAAGACCTTCTTGACACAGAAAATCTTACTGATGAAGCAAAGGCTGCAATCGAAGAAGCTCTTGAAAAGGCAGATAATCTCAACAAGAACCTTCCCGCTGACGTAACAACCGTTAACGGTAAGTATATCGAAGGTGGTCAGGACGAAATTGATGCTCTTGTAAACGAGCTCAAGGATGTTGTAGCAGATACGAATGCTGCAATCGCCGATGGCTCAGCACTCAAGCCCGATTACGAAGCTTGGGAAGAAGCAAAAGATGCTTACGATGCACTTGAGAAAGAAAACGTTAAGGATGAAATCATCACTGAAGCAGAAGCTCTTAAGGCTGAAATAGCAGAAAAGCAGGCTGATGATACACTCACTCAGGCAACTGCAACACAGGATGAAATCAATGAAGCAACTAATAGACTTAACGAAATCGTCGCAGGCATTACAGACGGCACACTCAAGGATCCTGCTGACTACACAGAGGTTGATAAGGACCTTGCCGATGCAAAGGATAAGGCTGGAAAGAACGATGTAGTTGACGGTGTTAATGATGATATTCAGGAAATCGAAGACAAGCTCAATGAGCTTAAGAACGATCCCACAACAAACGCTGACGACCAGGATGAAATCGATACTCTTGAAAAAGAACTCGAAGACATTATCGCAGGTATCGAAGACGGTTCACTTGTGAAGCCTGACTATAGCGGTGCGGAAAAGGCAATCGAAGAAGCAGAGCAGGATATGGGTGCCGAAGGTAAGCTCAGCGAAGAGGATCAGAAGGCACTTGATGACCTTAAGGCCGCTCTTGACGAAATCAAGAATGATCCCACATCAAATAAGAAGGATGATCAGGCTGCTGTAGATTCTATTAAGGATCAGATTCAGCAGATTGCAGATAAGTATGCAGGCTGTGCAAAGGGTAACCATACTCCCGATGCAGGAAATGTTGTCGCTCCTGACTGCGACTCGAAGGGTTATACAGAGCATATCTGTACTCTTTGCGGTCAGTATTATGTAACCGACCATGTAGCTCCTCTCGGACATAAGGAAGTAGCTATTCCTGCAGTTGAGCCGACTTGCTCCTCAGAAGGCTATACCGAAGGTAAGAAGTGCAGCGTTTGCGGTACTGTAACCGTAGCTCCCGAAGTTATTTCCAAGCTTCCTCATACAGATGAGGACCAGGACGGCGTATGTGATGTGTGCGGTGCAACCGATCTCTATGCAGGCTGCGCATGCCTTTGCCATAATGATCACTGGTTCTGGCATATAGTTTATCTCATCGTGCGTATTATCTGGAGAGTATTTAATATCCACCAGACTTGTGCTTGCGGAGCAATACACTTCAAATAATATCAGCTCTGCTGAATAGAACAAATTATAATTACAGCGCCCCGATTCGTTCGTCGGGGCGTTGCTTTACGCTTAAAAGAGATTGGCTGAGGCGGATTGATTTATAAGGATGTTCAGAGAGAAAATGTACTTAAATATATTTTCCTTTAAGAAAAATGCTGTTGATTATATTACTGCCCGGTGGTATAATATGTATGCTTTCTATAAAAAGACAGCCCTACGGCTGTCTGTGGTGTGTAATAGGAATTAAAGGGAGGCGGTTTTATGAAATACCGTGAGGATAAATACGGCAATAAGCTCTCTGTTTTAGGCTTTGGCTGTATGCGCTTTAAAAAGAAAATGGGCAGAATAAATATGGATGATGCAGAAAGACAGGTAATGACAGCCTTTAATAAGGGTGTGAATTATTTTGATACTGCTTTTATTTATCCGGGAAGCGAAGCGGCTATAGGTGAGATTTTCGAAAAGAATAACATCCGCGATAAGGTTTATATTGCCACAAAGCTTCCGTCGGCACTTATGAGAAGCACGGAGGTTCTCGATAAGCTTTTCAATGAACAGCTTAAAAGGCTCCGTACAGATCATATAGATTTTTATCTTATGCACATGATGGCTGACATTAAAATCTGGGAGAGATTGAGAGGTATCGGCATAGAAAAATGGATAGAGGATAAAAAGGCCTGCGGTGCAATCCGTCAGATAGGCTTTTCTTATCACGGAAATTCGGATATGTTCTGTAAAATTATCGATGCCTATGACTGGGATATGTGCCTGATACAGTATAATTATATGGACGAACACACTCAAGCGGGCCGAAAAGGTCTTAATCATGCTCACGAAAAGGGGATTCCCGTTATGATAATGGAGCCCTTGCGTGGCGGCAGACTCGTTAATAATCTTCCCTCGGAGGCTAAGCAGATATTTGCTGAGTATCCCGTTCAGCATACTCCTGCACAGTGGGCTTTCCGTTGGCTATGGAATCAGCCGGAGATTTCCGTAGTTCTTTCCGGTATGAATTCAGATGAAATGGTAGACGATAATATTAAAACCGCAGATGAAACTGAAATAGGCGAGCTTACTGACAAGGATGAAGAAATGCTTAAAAATGTCGTAAGAGCCATAAATGCGAAAATGAAGGTTCCCTGCACGGGTTGCGGCTACTGTATGCCTTGTCCGCAGAGAGTCAATATAAGCGGTACATTTTCTGCATATAACCGACGCTCGGCAAACGGTCGCTTAGCAGGACTCAGAGAATATGTCAGATGCTCGGTAGATGAATATGCACCTGCTTCGGCCTGTATAGGCTGCGGAAAGTGTGAAAGTCATTGTCCTCAGGCTATTGAAATCAGAAAGCACTTAAAGGATGCCGGGAAGGAATTGGAAACTCCGGTATATAAGGCGGCAAGAAAGGTATATAGAGTACTCAGAAAGAAAAAATAACCGCCGTAGCTCCGGCGGTTGAGATAAAATCAAGAGCAGAGAAAACCTCTGCCCTTGATTTTTTATAGTTTAGTTTGTCTGATGATGTTTTTAAGGCTTTCAGCACTGTTATGAAGAGATTTGATTTCAGATTCTGTAAGGGGAAGCATAACCTTGCTGTGAGCGCCCTTATGTCCGACGACGGTAAGAAGACTCATAGCCACATCGTCTATACCGTATTCACCGTGAAGCATAGTGGAAACTGTCATCGTGGTGTCGATACCGCTGAGAAGACATTTACATATATGGCATACTGACATAGAAACCGCATAGAAGGTGGCGCCTTTTCTTTCGATTACTCTGGCACCGGATTTTCTTACATATTCCTCGATAGCTTCGATGCTGAGATCGGGAACTACGATTCCGTCGGGTCTGATGAAGGATTTGCTGTAATCCATAACGGGTACATTAGAAATATTCGCTGTAGACCAGGGGATAACGGAGGTATCGCCGTGTTCACCTAAAACATAGGCGTGAACATTTTTCTGACTGAGAGAAAAATATTCTGCGAGACGGCTTCTGAGTCTGGCTGTGTCAAGAATCGTACCCGAGCCGATGATTCTTTCTTCGGGAATATCTGAGCATTTGCAGAAGGTGTATGTAAGAATATCGACGGGATTACTTACGATAACATAGGTGGCATCGGGAGCATATTTCGTGATCTGGGGGATTATGCTTTTAAGGATATCCACATTAGTCTGGGCAAGATCAAGTCTTGTCTGTCCGGGCTTTCTTGCTACACCGGAGGTAATTATAACAATATCCGAATCCTTGGCGTCTGCGTAAGAGCCTGCATAAATGGAACAGGGCGCGCAGAAGGGGGTTCCCTGGCGTATGTCGAGTGCTTCACCCAATGCTTTTTTATCGTTGACATCAATCATAACGATTTCTGATGCAATGCTTGTCGCAGTAAGAGTGTATGCGATTGTTGAGCCGACACTGCCTGTGCCTATAATTGTAATTTTATTCATAATTCAAACCCTTTGCTGATACTTTTTTCTTTATTATATCCCATTTTCGAAAGTTGTCAAGAATTAGCAAATAAATACCTCAATTATTTAAAAATATATTGTTATTTAGTTGAAAAAAGCTACAGTCTGACAGTCGGTGCCGAACAACTCTTTTTCACTCTTTTAACAGCATTTGTTTGTTATTCTGAAACCGTTTTTATCGATTTTACACACATAGCCGTATTATATATTGAAAAAAATATGAATTTATTGTATTGTTTTACGAAATTACTTGAAAAAAAGAAAAATAAATGTTAATATTTACAAATAATTATCTTTGGAGATGATATAATGTTTAAGAAGAAAACCCTTTCACCTTCTGAGGCGCCTCAGGGAGCGCTCAATCACGGCGAAGGAAAATACATAACTACATTTGAATATGTATGTATTATGCTTTCGAGAGCAGGCGGGCAGTTCGGTACAACTCTTACGGGTACTCTTGCTACTGCTTTTCTTCTGGAGCTTTACTTCGGTCCTGTCGGTGTAAGTGCGGAGGAGATAGCACAGATTTCAGCGGTGCAGACTACACTTACGACAGTTTTAGGTATTGCGATGGGTATTATTACCGGACTTGTTGTTCAGAGATGGAAAACCCGTTACGGCAGATACCGTCATTGGTATTTTATCTGTCTTATACCGATGTTTGCACTTACTGCTTTGTATTTCTATGTACCCGAAGGCTGGTCAATTCAGCAGATGACGGCTTTCCGTTACATTATTGCCTGCTGTCAGACCTTCTTCAATGCCTTTAATAATGCAGGTCAGAATCTTGTTCAGGTTATTTCTCCCAACCATAAGGAAAAGAAAAAGGTTGCTACAATATGGCAGCTTTCCTATTACATCGGCTACGGCGGAGCTTATCTTTCCACATTTATTTACGGACTTTTCAGCGACGACAAAAACGCTATGTATATGACTCTTGCTATTGTCGCTGCCGCAGTTACTGCATTCGGTAACCTGATGGTCGGTATATTCTGTAAGGAAAGAATCGAATATCCCATAAAGCGCATCAAGGTTACAAAAACTCTTTTCGGTCTTTTCAAGCACAGAAATTATGTCGCTTACCACGCAATGCAGTGGGTAAATGCTTTCGCTTGGCTCGGCAGAATGTCGACATATCTTGCCGCTATCACAGTCGGCTCCTCAAACAACCTTCTTCTTACCCTTCCTACCGCTATAGGTACGGTTGTAGGTAATCTTATCTGTACAAAGCTTTCAAAGAAGCATGAGCCTACAAAGCTTCTCAAATTCTGCGGTATTTATACTCCCGTTTCTGCTCTTGTTCTTTTCGGAATCTGCTTTGTGGAAGCAAAGATGGGAATTCGTTTCTTCGAAGGCTGGAACAGTATATTCTTCTATTTGTTCTATTTTATTTTCGGCATCGGCATCGGTATCCAGGAGCTTTCAAACTCTCACTTCAATGTCGAATTCCTCGACTATCTCGAATGGCAGACCGGTGACAGAATCGAAGCAATACAGGGTATCGTTCCCGGTTGGATTAACTCATTCTGTAACTATATTAAGGATGTTTCCCTTCCCTTTATGGTTGCCGCAGTAGGCTACCTTTCTTCTTCAGAAGGCGACCTCGTTAAGACGATGCAGGCTCAGCCGAATTATCTTAATGTCTGTCTGTGGATACTTGCATTCCTTCTCTTCGGTTACACCACAGCTAATGTTCTTAAAGCACTTATTCTTAAGTTCTTCTATAACATCGAGGGTGAAAATAAGGAGCAGATGTACCGTGAGCTTGATGTAATCAGAGCAAAGCGCCACGAAGAAAACGAAGCTATTGAAGCAAAGACTGAATAAAAAAGGAAGATATTGATATGAAAAATAAAAAGAAAATTATTATTTCGGTTATAGCGGTTATCGTTGCTCTCGCACTTACAGGTGCAGGTATTTACCTTTATATTACGAGATACGGCAGAGATAAAAACGATACTGAAGAATTATACAGACAGAATATAGCCGCTGTAGGTTATGAAAATACAGTGGAAGCTGCTTATCCTCAGACTAATCTTTATGATATTATCGATGAGCATTTCCGTTCTGAGCTTCCCGAGGGCAAAACTCAGAAGAAGGCTGTCATTATCGGTTATGACGGCTGCCGTGCCGATGTTCTTACAGAGGTACAGCAGGAAAACAGCGCTATCGGTTATCTGCTTGAAAACGGCGCATCAAAGAATCTTACATACTGTGGCGGTGTGAATTATCCCGAGGTCAATACTCAGGCTACTTCTACAGCTCCCGGCTGGTGCTCGATTCTTACAGGTCAGTGGGCAGATGTCCACGGCGTAAAGGCTAATGACATTCCTAAATCTATGGATGTAAAAACTCTTATGACTACTCTGACGGAAGAGGGTGTTATCGGCAGCGCGAGCTTTATTACCAAATGGGCAGGCCATTTCTCCAGAGAAAACGCTACATATCTCCCCGAGGTACAGTACTGTCTTGACCACGCTCTTCCCGTTAAATTCAGTAAATGCGACGGAAACGAAGGCTCTCATGCGGCTGTATTGGAAGAAATCGCTGATGAAGCCTGTGCTGATTTCCTTTTCGTAATCTATGAGCATACGGACTCTGAAGGTCATAATTACGGCTTCTCGATAAATAATCCCGGTTATAAAAAGGCTTTCGTAGAATCTGATAAATGCGGTTACGAAGCTATTAAGGCTATTGAAGCCAGAGAAACCTATGATGAAGAGGATTGGCTTATTATCATTACCTCTGACCACGGCGGAAAGGGTCTCGGTCACGGAAATGAAAGCATCCAGGAAAGAATGACATTTGTTGTAATGAACAAGGAATGGTAAAAATTTAAATTAAGCCTCCTTGCGAAAGCGAGGAGGTTATTTCTTTTGATTTGCGGGAGAAAAATTATGTCAGAAAAATATTCACACGTAATTGTTATAGGTGTTGACGGTGCAGGCGGCTGGTTTAAGGAGGCTGAAACACCGAATTTTGACCGTATCTTTGAAAAGGGTGCGGTTACATATAATGCACTTTCCTCTAAGCCTACTGTCAGCGCCGAATGTTGGGGCTCAATGCTTATCGGTGTAGGTCCTGAGGTGCATAAGCTTACAAACCGCAGAGTGTCTGTTTTACCTTATCCTCTCTTGTCGAAACATCCGTCGGTTTTCCGACGCATCAGAAGGGCATACCCAAAGGCAGAGCTTGGCTCATACTGTGATTGGAATCCCATTACAAAGGGAATCGTAGAAAGATTTATCGGTGTTTCCCATGCTACGGCCCGCGATAAAGAGCTGACACCTGTTATCTGTGATTATATCCGCAATAAAAAGCCTGATTTTCTTTTTATCCATTTCGACAGCACTGACGGAGCAGGACATAAATACGGATACGGTACAGAAAACCATATAAAAGCTATATGTGATGTTGATAAGCTTATAGGTGATGTTTATAATGCGGCAGAAAAAGCCGGAATAGCCGGAGATACCCTTTTTATGGTTATAGCAGACCACGGAGGAACAAATCCCGGTGACGGTAAGGGCGGAAGCCACGGAGGCTGGACAGACGAAGAAAAGTATGTAACCTTTGCCGTTAAGGGCAAGAGTGTACGGAATACTGAAATAAAAGAAATGAACATACGCGATCTGGCGGCTATAATACTTTATGCGCTGGGGATAAAGGCTCCTAAATTTGACGAAAAGGGTTGGACATCTCAGGTGCCGGAGGGACTTTTTATCGGGTATGAGGGCGTATACCGGGATATTTCTCATCTTACGGGAGCAGCGCCCAGAATTTCTAAGGAGCATCATAAATCGGAACTTATCTGAAAGTGAAAGAAATGGTAAAATGACAAATTCATTAAGCAATAAAAAATCTGATTTTCTTATATTTCTTTGTTGGGCGGCTTACACCTTTGCTTATGTGGCAAGACTCAATTACAACGCATCTATGGTGGAAATCCTTTCTCAGCTGGGAACTACCAAGGAGGCGGCAGGAACAGTGAGCTCATTTTTCTTTTTTGCTTACGGTGCCGGTCAGCTTGTAAACGGTATTCTTTGTAAAAAATATAATACGAAATATTCCGTTGCCATAGCTCTGACAGCATCCTGCATCATCAATTTCGGAATGACCTTCTGCAGAGGAATAGATACGATGAAATATCTGTGGCTTTTAAACGGTGCTTTTCAGTCTGTTCTGTGGTCGTCTCTTATAAAAACTCTTTCCGAGAATCTTGCTGACAGCAAGCTGTCCGGGGCCGTTATGGTTATGAGCACCACTGTGGCTTCGGGTACATTTATCGCTTACGGCCTTGCCGCACTGTTCTCTTATCTGCATCTGAGCTGGACACTGATTTTTTATGTGGCATCTGCTTTGGCAGGGGCAGTAGGTGTCCTTTGGTTTGTGGGTATGAGTACTCTCCAAAAGGAAAAGAAGAGGGCGGAAATAACCGAAAAGAAAACTGTAAATAAGCTTTCGCTTACGCCGGCTTTTATTGTAGGTATTTCTGTTATACTTATTTCCGCAGTGACAAACGGCTTCATCAAGGACGGTATAACCACATGGGTGCCGTCGATTTTAAAGGAAGAGTTCGGCGTTTCGTCTTCTCTGTCCATTATCGTTACTTTGCTTCTTCCCGTTCTTTCTGTATTCGGCACATCGCTCGTAAATCTTCTTCATAAAAAGATAAAGGACGAAAATGCGCTTAACGGTATATTCTATTTCGTTGCGGTAATACTTGCGGGTATGATAATTCTTACGCTTAATCTTAAATCCGTACCCCTTACTCTTGTGCTTTTCGGCGGAATAGCTTGTCTTATGTCTGCGGTAAATAATGTTATAACCAGCGTCGTACCTCTTTATTCGAGAGAGAAAATCGATTCGGGCCTTTCTGCAGGCGTGCTTAATACCTTCTGTTATGTGGGAAGCACTCTTGCCGCATCGATGCTTGGCAGAATAGCCGACACAAGGGGTTGGAACGATGTGTTCAGATGTATACTCCTTTTCACGGCTGTTTCTTTTACTGTTTGCTCTATGGCGGCTGTAATGAAGAAAAAGCAAAAGAACTGAAGATAAATTTCTCTGCCTTGGGGCTTTGTGCCTGCAAGGAGGATTTTTTATCTGATATTTTTTCTTTTATTGATTTTTATTAGGAAATATGGTATATTAATTTTATAGGCAATTTATATATGAGGAGGCAGGATTATGAAATATTTTAACCGGATTATTTCTCTGCTTATGGTAGCTCTGATGTTAATTACAGCCATACCCTTTGCGAATGTGAGTGCCGCTGATAATGTATCAGAGGAGCATACTGTCAGTGTGGATGAAGCCTTTTCCGATTCTTTTACGGCTGAAAGCAGTACTGCGAGCGAACTGATTTTCTTCGGAAATACAGAGTTCGACGGCTGTTACGGTAATCAGCTTTCGGGTGTGGTAAAGGAAATCTATGACTCGCTGGTGAAAAACTATGCCACCGATAAGAAGATAGTGGAATACACCTATACATTCGAAGCTCCCTTTATTTTTAATGCTGAAATATCAGATAATTCTATTGTTATGAATGACGAGCTCAGAGAAATTCAGCTCGAAATCACTTATGCCACACAGACTGCTATGGATGCTTTCCTTTATGACCATCCCGAGGTTTTCTGGTTTAAGTCAATGAAGTCATCTTATGCCGTAAGTGCTACGGGAAATGTTTTCAGCGGATATACGGGCAGAATAAGCTCCCTTACTGTCAGACCCGAGGAAATATACAGCGGTGCATCGTCTGAGATTTCGCGCTTTGATTCAGCTGTAGAGGATGCTCTCGGAGAGATTTCCGTAACAGACAGCAGATACGATACACTGAAAAGTATTCACGGATATATCTGCGATAATGCCTGGTATAATTTTGTGAGCGATAAAAAAGTTCATACTGCCGAGCCTTTCTTTATCGGCGACGGCGGTGTGGTATGCGAGGGCTATTCCAAAGCCTTCAAAATTCTCTGTGACAGATTGAATATTCCCTGTGCGCTTATCAGCGGCTATGCAGGTGAAAACCACATGTGGAACTATGTACAGATGGAAGACAGCAGCTGGTATCTTGTTGACGCTACCTGGGATGATCAGAACGATATGATATATGATACTTATTTCCTTGCTTATACTGATACTATAGGCTTTAACGGTTTATCCGTCAGTAAAGAACGCACAGAGAGGAACGATTTTTCGGGTACGGGCATATTCAGCTTTACTTATCCTGTACTTTCTTCAGCTGCATACGGTGCTCACACACATGAATGGGAAAGTGAATATACTGTAGATACCGAGCCTAACTGCACCGAAAAGGGCAGTAAGAGTATTCATTGTAAGCTTTGTGAGGGAAGAAAGAGTGTTACGGAAATTCCTTCTCTCGGACACAACTGGAATGACGGAGTGATTGACTCTGTTTCTACCTGTAAAACCCACGGAGTAAAAACATATACCTGCCTTAATGACAGTAAGCACCAATATACCGAGCTGCTTAAATTAGATGCAACAAATCACGAAGGAGGCACATATATTAAGGGTTATTCCGAGTCTACCTGCATATCTACGGGCTACACGGGTGGTACCTATTGTGAGGGCTGTGATGCAAGACTGTCTTTAGGAAGCATTATTCCTCTTAAGTCTCACACATTTACTGAGTATGTTTCTGACGGTAATGCTACCTGTATTTCCGACGGAACAAAGACTGCGGTGTGCGATGTATGTAAAAAGGCTAAAGACACCGTAACAGATGTAAACAGTAAATACGATGCTATGCATAAGTATTCTGTCCGTTCTGTGTGTCCTCCTACCTGTACTGACAGCGGTGACAGAATCTATGTCTGCGATGTATGCGAAACAGCGGCATATATGGAGCTTATACCTCCTACGGGACACAGCGGAGGTACAGCCACCTGTAATTCCCGTGCGAAATGTTCTGTTTGTGAGGTTGAATACGGTTCGTTTGATAAGAACAACCATAAGTCACTTGAAGCTCTTAAAGCAGTAGCAGCTACCTGCACAAAAGCAGGTCTTACTGAGGGCGAAAGGTGTAAGGACTGCGGAAAGATTACTGTCGAGCAGAAGACAGTAGCCAAAAAGGCTCACATTAACAAGACATCAACTGTTAAGGCTACTCTTTCCAAAAACGGAAAGACAGAAACGAAATGTACCGTCTGCGGTGCAGCCGAGAAAACCGTAATATACGCTCCTAAGAGCTTTAAGCTTTCTGCCACCTCTTTTGTTTATAACGGCAAGAAAAAAACTCCCGAGGTTACAGTCAAGGACAGTAAGGGCAGAAAATTAAAGAATGGTACAGATTATACCGTAAGCTACTCTAAGGGCAGAAAGAAACCCGGAAAGTATACCGTAACCGTAAAATTCAAAGGTAATTACAGCGGTACAAAGAAGCTCAGCTTTACTGTCGTTCCTTCAAAGGCAGTTCTCTCCAAGCTGACTTCCGATTCGAAAAAATTTACTGCAGTCTGGAAAAAAGCAAGCGGTGCTACGGGCTATGAGATGCAGTACTCAACCTCAAGTAAATTTACTAAAAAGACCACCAAGACAGTAAAGGTAAAAAAGGGAAATACTAATAAAGCAACTGTCAAAAGGCTTAAGAAGGGCAAAAAGTATTATGTCAGAATAAGAGCCTTTAAGACTGTCAGCGGTAAGACTCTTTACGGAGCATGGAGCACTGTCAAGAGTGTAAAAATCAAATAAATAATATGTCGGCGGACAGTATGCCGACACCTCTATAAGGAAGCATTTGTTTCCCGAAGAAAATTCCCTGTATTTTTGTCAGAATCCCGGCTTAAATACAGGGATTTTTAGTTTTTAGGGAACAGCGTTTCTGAGAAATGTTTTTCTTATAGGATGCAGGCGTAAATTAATCAGCATTTTTATTTCAAAAAAAAGCGAAAAATTTTAAATATTATATGTTGTTTATTTTCTTTTTTAAGAAAAAACAGCTTTTTCGGTTGTTAAAAAAATATTAGTAATTATTGAAAAAATCTATTGAACTTTTGTCTTATGTAGTATATAATAGGTATGTTTATAACTATGTCTATTTTACTATAACAATATACCGGATGTATAAAAAAGAAGGAGTACAGGGATGGATAATAACAGTATAGAAAAAGTTTCAAAGGATTATTATGTGGTCGATTTGGCGCATATAGTAAAGGCCGTGTGGAAAAAAATCTGGCTGGTTGCTATTGCAAGCATACTGACAGCGGCATTAGGCTTTTCCTTGGCTGCCTTTGCCATTACACCTACCTATTCATCGTCTATTATGCTTTATGTAAATAACAGCTCCTTCGATGTAGGTGACCTCGGCTTCAGCATCAGCTCATCCGAACTTACCGCCGCACAGAGCCTTGCCAAAACCTACACGGTTCTTCTCAAAAACCGTACTACTCTTAACAGACTTATCGATGTTACGGAGCTTGACTATACCTGGGAGGATCTCTACGATATGATAGAATCTGCTCCCGTAAATGAGACGGAGGTTATGCAGGTAACCGTTACATGCACTAATCCCTATGAGGCAGAGCAGATAGCAAACGGTATCGCCAAGGTTCTTCCTCAGAGAGTTTCGGAAATCGTGGAGGGTGCTTCTATGGAGGTTGTTGACTCTGCCGTAGCAAACACGGAGAAGGTCGCACCGAGCATAACCGTATTTACGGTTGTCGGCTTTATTCTCGGCACTATTCTTTCGGTAGTAGCGATTATAATAATGGCTCTTATGGATAACACGGTTCACGATGAGGAATATGTTATCAAAACATATCAGTATCCCATTCTTGCAAAGATTCCCGATCTTCTCGATGCGGGTACGAAGAAATACGGATACTATTACAAAAAAAATACAACAAATAACAGTAAGTAAGGGAGGAGACCAAAATGAAAAAACAAAAGAAAAAAAGCTTCTTCTCCGTTGCGGATAATCAGAAAACCCTTCATAAGAATCTTGAGTTTACTGCTACCGAGCAGTACAAGCTTCTCAGAGCAAATCTTTCCTTCACTCTTCCCGAGAATGACGGATGTAATATTATCGGTGTTACGAGCTCTATGAGAGGTGAGGGAAAAAGCACTACAGCGGTCAACCTTTCTTATGTTCTTGCCGAAACGAATAAGAATGTTCTTCTTATTGACGGCGACCTGAGAATTCCTTCGGTTGCAAAGAAAATGAGAATAAAAAATGCTCCCGGCTTTACTGATCTTCTCAGAGGCGCCGAAGAGATTGACATCGAGGATTTCAAATCTCCCTTTCTTCGCAATTGGTACATTATTCCTGCGGGAACGCTTCCGCCGAATCCCTCTGAGCTTTTAGGCTCTAAGAGAATGGAGAAAACATTGGCAGAGCTGTCCGAAAAATTCGACTATATAATCATCGACCTTCCGCCGGTAAACATCGTTTCCGATGCTCTTGCTGTTTCGAAATTCATAAACGGTATGATTGTCGTTATCAGAGAAGAGTACACCGAAAAAAGAGAGCTTGAAACTTGCTTCAGACAGCTCAGACTTTCTAATGTAAATGTTCTCGGCTGTGTAATGAATGAAACAAAAAGCGAAAAGAGTTATTACAGCAAATACAGATACAAGCGTTACTACAAATATTATAAAAGCTACGGCAATTACGATTCGGCCTCCAAGCGCTGAGGAGGTGCAAAGGTATGACGGATTTTCATACACACCTTCTGCCTCGGCTTGATGACGGAAGTAAAAGTCCCGAAATGAGCCTGGCGATGCTTAATGAGCTTAAAAGGCAGGGCGTAAAAAGGATTATTGCTTCTCCTCATTTTTATGCAAACGATGAATCAGTTGACAGCTTCATTGAAAGGCGGGAAAAAAGCTTTTCATCTGTTAAGGCTGAGATTCGGGATTTGGAAATTCTGCTCGGAGCTGAGGTTAAATTCTACAGCGGAATAAGCCGTTTGCAGGATCTTAAAAAGCTTTGTATAGAAGGAACCAAGCTTCTGCTTCTGGAGATGCCCTTCAGTAAATGGACTGAATACGATATTAAGGAAATTACTGACATCGCATCCTCGGGCGGGATTACTGTGGTTCTCGCACATATAGAAAGATATCTTTCCTTCCAGGAAAAGGGTACATTTGAAATGCTTTACGATTACGGTGTTCTTTTTCAGTGTAATTCGAGCTTTTTTACGGGACACTTCAAAAAGAGCAAAGCATTTAAAATGCTACGGGATAACCGTATTCACTTTATCGGTTCTGACTGTCATAATATGAAAGACAGACCGCCTAACATAAACATCGCTTTATCTGCACTTACCAAAAAATTTGGTGATGATTTTGTGGCAGATTATATAAATTACGGTAATAAATTAATATTGCAAAATAAAATTAATTGAAAATCATAAATTTTCACATTGAAAGGATGAATTTATTATGAAAAAATTCGCAGCTATTCTTATGACACTTGTGATGGTTCTCTCTTTGGCCCTCACCGCTTCCGCAGCATTCGTTTCCAGCCCCTCGAGAAATCCTGCTCCCGTAATTGAGGATTTTGAGCCTGAAACCGAGGATTGCGATGCAAAGCTTAAGATTACACCTTATTCTGACAGATATTCACTCACAGAAGAAGAGTACAAGGTTCTCGAAGAAGCTTATAACCGTATTTCAGGAAAAAAAGACGATGAAAAGCTTTCAGAAGCTCTCAGAAAGCTTGCTGAGGAAAAGGGTCTTAAGGTCGGTGACCTTTCAGTGAGTGATCTCTTTAATGTAGGCTATGAAGATTGCGAAGCTCATGAGGAAGAAGGCCACAAGGGCTTCAAGGTAACCTTAAAGGCTGACACCATTGACAATTTCGCAGGTCTCTTATATTTTGACGGTGAAAACTGGAAGAATGTTAAAATTCTCAGTTATGATGCTAAAAAGGGTACAGTAACCTTCTTTACAGAGGATCTCGGCTGCTTCGCTTTTGTAGTTAACAAGTACATCGTTCCCAATACAGGCGACACATCAATGGCTTATGTATGGCTCGTATTTGCAGCAGCTTGTGCAATGGCAGCATTCTGTGTAGTTGTTCCTAAAAAGCAGAGATCATGAGTATACAAAAAAACAAAAAGAAAACAAGAGCAACAACGCTGAGAATAGCGATTGCTGCTCTTGCAGCTGTGCTGCTTTTTACTTCTGCCTTCCTTTTCATAAAAAATTGGGAAAAGGATTACGGAAGATTTGAGGAGAGTGTAAAGGAACTCGACAGTGATTTGATATATAATGAAAAGGAATATGAGCTCAGGGGGAACCTTGAGTCTATTCTTGTTCTTGGACTAGATAAGTTTACTAACGAGGACAGTGGCTATAATAACGACAAACAGGCCGATTTTCTTATGCTTCTTGTCATTGATCATAGCGCGGGAGTCTGTACACCTATTCATATTAACCGAGATTCCATGGTAAATATGGACATTCTCGGTGTTGCCGGCGAAAAAATCGGCACCGTGAAGAAGCAGATTGCTCTTTCACACACCTACGGAAACGGAAGAGAAGTAAGCTGCCGCAATGTAGCAAACGCTGTGGAAGGTCTCTTGCTCGGTATGGAAATCGACCACTATGTTTCCGTAACTATGGAAGCCGTTCCGGTATTCAATGATTTTATCGGCGGTGTGACATTAGAAATTCTCGATGATTTTACCTCCGTAGATAAGTCTATGGTAAAGGGTGAAAAAATCAAGCTGTCAGGTGAACAGGCACTTAAGTATGTGCGCTCACGACAGGGACTTGACGACCCGACAAATGACAGCAGAATGTATCGTCAGAGACAATATCTTAAGGCATTATACGAAAAAGCATATAAGCTCGCTGATACAGATGAAGGCTTCATTCAGCGCGCTGCCCTTAAGATGGCTGACTATATAGTTTCCGACTGTTCCGCAAACAAGCTTGAAAGTCTTCTTGAAAAGCTGACATCCTACGAATTGGCTGAAATAATCAACATTCAGGGTGAAACAGTCGAGGGAGAAGAATTTATGGAGTTTTATCCCGATGAGGATTTTGTCGAGAAGACAGTGGTAGAGTGCTTTTATAAGGTAAAAAATTAACCGTTTTATGTAAAAAAGGATGCAAAAGTTATGATAGCTGTAAGATCAAAGATATTTTTCCTGGTTTCCTGTGTAGCTGAAGTTATGCTTCTTTTGGTTGCACAGGTTCTTGGTAATACTTTTTTGCTCTTGGCTTGTCTCGGCTTATTTCTTGTTCTTGCAGCCTGGTCAGCTATTAAGGGTATGGCAGTACCTGTAATCCTGTTCTTTTTACCCTTTGCACCGCTTATCAAGCTTCGCCCGGGAACTATTTCCTTTTTTACAATCGGTCTTTTAGTTATATATGTAATTTATATTGTTATGGGAAGCCGCAATATCAGTATACATCATTGGGTGCCCGGACTTTGTCTTATATCAATTGCACTCGTGGTTAAAACTCTTTACGGATATTCTATTGATAACAGCTTCCTTCTCTTTTCGGCATCCGTGCTTCTTATTCCTTTTCTGACAAGAGAAACGGATGCAGAATATGATTTTTATTGGTTGACGGTCTTTTTCTCTTTGGGAATTATAATCGCGGCGATAACAGCTAAGTATCTTACGGTTTTTCCGACAATAACGAGATATATCGGTACTGATTACGGCGGATTAGGAATAATCAGACGCTCCGGCTATTACGGTGATCCGAATTTTTATTCGGCCCACATAACAGCGGCATTAAGCGGTATCTTGGTTATGCTGCTTAATAACAACAGAAGCAAAAGAATAGCTGTTATAACTGTATTGTCTATAGCGCTTGTCTATTGCGGTTTCTTATCCGTTTCAAAATCATTTATACTGGTCGCTATTTGCTTATTCTTTGTATGGCTGGTTGAATTTATGTTTATTAAGGGAAGAGTCTCCGTTAAGCTGATGACTATTCTCACCTTTTTGGTAGTGACCGTGTTCCTGCTGTCTACTACTGTATTTACCGATCTAATCGGTATGATGCTTTCGAGATTCAGCAATACAAGTAATTTATCGGATTTTACTACGGGTCGAATTGATCTTTGGTCCAAATATCTTGAGGCTTTAACAGATGATCCGCTTCTGCTGCTTTTCGGAAAAGGCTTTACATCTGTTCTTATATTTGACAAAGCCTCCCACAATACAATAATTCAAGTTATATATCAGTTCGGATTAATAGGAAGCGGCTTCCTTATTGCCTGGATAGTCTGCTCTGTACGTATTTTGTTGGGTAAAACAAAGGTATATTGGTCTGATCTGGCACAGATATTTATTCTTTTATTGGGAACATTCGGACCGTGGATGGCATTGGATTTGTTGTTCTTTGATGAATTTTTCCTTATGCCTGTGTATGTATGTGTGGCAATTAAGTTCATAGAAAAAAGAAAAACTGAGCTTGCGACACGGATAGAGTAAAAAAATGGAGCTGAAAAAATGAGTGAATTTTTTAAAAATACATCTGACCCGTTAGTGTCGGTTATAATACCCGTGCATAACGGTGAACGATATATAGAAAAATCTGTCCGTTCCGTGATGGCGCAGACCTATGGTAATTGGGAGCTGCTTGTTATCGATGATTTTTCTACTGATTCTACTTCGGATATAGTCGGAGCCTTGTGCGAAGAGGATAAAAGAGTCAGCTACATAAAAAATACGGAAAATATCGGAACGGCTAAAACCAGAAACCGCGGCTTGGAATTATCCAAGGGTGACTGTGTCGCTTTTCTTGATGCAGATGATGTGTGGAAGCCTGAAAAGCTCGAAACACAGCTTCGGAAGATGGAAAGCGAAAAAGCAGACCTGGTATATTCATCCTATGAAATAGTAAATGAAAACGGAGAAGCGATCAAGGCGCCTTATTTGGTTTCGGAAACGGTGAATTTTGAAGGTCTTCTTAAGGAAAATGTTATCGGCTGCTCGACTGTTATTCTGTCATCAGAGATTGCTGAGAAATACAGATTTGTCGAAGATTATTATCATGAGGATTATTGCTTGTGGCTTAACATTCTTCGTGACGGTTATAAGGTTGCAGGCTGTAGGGAGCTTTTGGTTGAATGGAGACTTATAACGGATTCACGCTCCTTTGACAAACGGAACAGTGCATTATACCGTTGGAGAATTTACAGAGAATATCTTAAATTACCGTTATTCAAAAGCATAAGACTTTTTTTCTGTTATTTTATCGGCGGAATAAAAAAATATTACACTTGAAAATGAGAGGTGAGGGAAGTGACAAAAGAAAAAATAAGGGATGTTGCAACCCTCAAAGAGCATCAGTCAGCTCTTGCTTTATTGCTGGAAGAGTTTGACCGTGTGTGCAGGACTCTCGGTATACCGTACATTCTTTTTGCCGGAACGATGCTTGGGGCTGTCCGACATAAGGGCTTTATTCCCTGGGACGATGATCTGGACATTATAATGTTCAGAGAAGATTATGAGCGTTTTCTCGAGCAGGCACCGGAGGTTCTGGATAATAACAGATTTTTCCTGCAAAAGGAATTTTCCGAGCATTGGCCGATGTTTTTTTCGAAGCTTCGCTTGAATAATACTACATGCCTGGAAAAATTCCATCCGAAGGATAAAAAAATACATAGCGGAGTTTATATCGATATCTTTCCTTGTGACAATGCTTTTAAAAGCTCCTTAGGAAAGAGAATACAGTTCTTCGCATCCAAAGTAGTAATAGCGAAGTCACTTTATAAACGCGGATACGAGACAAAAAGCTCAGCTAAAAAGCTGTTTATGAAAATCTGCAGGGTGCTGCCGTTAAAGCCGTTTCTTGCTGTGGCTAAAGGAGGCAGAAAAAACAGTACACATGTTCACAGTTTTCTTGCAGCAGCGAAGAGCTATTCTAAAAATGTTTTTCCCCGTGAATATATTTCCAACAGGATTAATCTTGATTTCGAAAATAAAAAGTATCCTGTTTCGGCTGAGTATGATAATCTTCTGAGAATACTTTACGGTGATTATATGACTTTACCGCCACCGGAAATGCAGGACACAAAAAGACATGTTGTTCTGGTAGATCTGAGCCGTTCCTATGAGCATTATCAGAGCCTTCACGATAATATGGAATTTGATGTACTTACAGTAAGCATACGCTAAAAAAGATTGAGAAAAGGTGTAATTATGGAAAATAATAAACCTGTTATTGAAAAAAACAGAGCATTAGCAGACAATAAGAAAGCAGATAATTCGAATCAGAGAGCTGCGATGGAAAAAAGAAGAGCTCTCATAGAAAAAAGAAAAAAGGAAATGAAGCGTCGCAAAATTATTACCGCGCTTATAGCAGTAGTTATGGCTTTTGCGGGTATTGCTGTCGGCTTCGCTTTAGGGCGAGGCTCTGTGCCTGATGATGTAAGCATAAGCTCCGGTAATGAAGAAGGAAGACTCAGTATTGAGACCACCACTCAGAACGGAGACTGGATTACAGTCAAAACATCCTTTATAAATTTTCGCTATCCTTTTGCTTTTTCAGATATAATTGAAGTAGAGACCTATAATGAAGGATTATCCTCACAGCTTAGGTTTTATGCAAATATTGACGGAAAGAAATTGCTTAATTATGTAATATATTTCAACAGTAACGAGGGTATTTCCTGCGGAACACTTAAGCTACAGGGTGAAATTCCGGTTTCTGTTGAGTTTGAAAAGGCACCTAAAAAGTTATCTGAGGATTGGCTGAACACATTTTATGCTGTTCAGGAAACCTTTAACGATGTACTTAAGTCAATGGAAGAAAACAAAGCGTTTATAAGTATTGAATAAAAGGTGACTTATATGAATCTGCAGCTTTTAGTTGTAACAATGAACCAAAATGATTTTTCTTTGGTTGAAAAAATGAATATACGATGTGATGCTGTTATAGCTAATCAATCATATAATAACGGTTTTTCTCAAACAGAAACCGGATACGGAAAAGTCACTATGGTAACAACTCATACGCGTGGAGTGGGACTTAACCGTAATATCGCTTTATTGGCATCAGAGGCTGATATTCTTCTGTTTGCAGATGATGATTTGGTGTATAATGACGATATGCCTCAAAAGGTTACAGAAGCTTTTGAAAATAATCCTGAGGCTGATGTAATTATTTTCAGTATCTGTATTCTTAAAGACGGTAAAATTACCGAAAGAAGGAATAAATGCGGCAGATTGCATCTGTGGAATTCTATGCGCTTCGGTACATACGCAATAGCGGTAAGAAGGAAGCCTATTATAGATAATAATATTACATTTAATCAATGCTTTGGCGGTGGTTGTGATTTCAGTGCAGGTGAGGACAGTCTGTTTCTTAAAGCCTGCTTTGATTGCGGACTCAAGGTCTTTTCAGATAATTATATTTTAGGAAGCTGCTGTAAAGATACGTCATCATGGTTTAAGGGATATAACGAGAAATATTTTTATGATAAGGGTGTACTTGTCCGTAAACTGTTTCCCAAATCGGCGTATATAATGGCCTTGTATTTTGGAGCATACTTTAAACGAGAGACTGATATAGGTTTATTAAAACGTCTGAGTCTTGTTTATCGCGGTGTGAATGCAGGGAAAAATATGATACCCTTTAAGGAAGAAAAATGAAAAAACTCTTAATAGTAAACAATAATATGAAAATCGGCGGAGTACAGAAAAGCCTGTACAATCTGCTTTGGTCAATAGATACGGTGAACGAATACGATGTAACGCTTCTGCTTTTCAGTAAGGCAGGTGCTTATACAGATTCTTTACCGGAAAGCATCAGAATAAAAGAATGTAAAGGCTTGTTCAGATTACTTGGTAGAAGTCAGAGCGAGCACAAAAGCAATTTAAAGGATTATCTTATAAGAGCAATTCTTGCAACGGCTACGCGAATTTTCGGGAGAGCTTCCGTGCTTCGGTTTCTGCTTCTTTTTGAGCCGATGCTCGACGAAGAATACGATTGTGCGATCTCTTTTCTTCATAACGGATCCGAGAAGTCTTTTTACGGCGGAACCCAGGATTATGTATTGAGCAGGGTGAAGGCTGAAAAGAAAGTAGCCTTTATACACGGAGATTATGTAAAATGCGGAGCGTGTTGCAGCTCAAACAACCGTATGCTCGGAAAGTTTGATGCAATTGCAGCCTGCTCTGACGGATGCAGAAGAGTTCTTACAGAGGTATTACCTGAGCTTGAAAATAAATTTATAACGGTAAGAAACTTTAACCGATACGATGAGATAAAGAATCTTTCTGCTGAGGAATCCGTAATTTATGACAGCTCCTTTGTCAATATAATTATGGTTGCCAGACTCAGTAATACCAAGGGAATAGACAGAGCTGTAAAGGCTCTTGCCTTCTGTGTGAAAAAGGGTATCAGAGCTAAGCTTCACATTGTAGGAGGAGGTTCCTTGAAGGAACAGCTTGAGACTCTCGCAAAAAATGAGGGAGTAGGAGAGTATGTTCTCTTTTACGGGGAACAGAATAATCCTTACCGCTATATGAAAAATGCAGATATGCTGTTGATTGCTTCTTATCATGAGGCGGCTCCGATGGTAATAGATGAGGCTTTTTGTCTTGCTCTTCCCGTGCTTTCTACTAAAACCACATCGACGGACGAGATGATACTTGAACCGGAAATTGGATGGGTTTGCGGAAACTTGCAGGATGCACTGAACAATGAGCTGTTTGATGCGGTATCGGACAGAGAGAAGCTTATCTTTATGAAGAAAAAGCTTTCTGAGAAATGTGCCGACAATACAAAGGCAATCAGTCAGTTCAAAGAGCTTATAAATAACTGAAGAAGTTACAAGATAATTTTTCTTGTTTTAATATAAACTGATCCATTTGAGGAGGAGATTAAAAATGGTTAAAAAATTGCCCGTTAAGGCTTTATCGCTGATTATGGCAATGATAATGCTTTTCGGTATGCTCCCTATGTCTGTAACTGCAGCAGGAAGCGTAACAAATTATGCAGACTTTCTCGATGAATTCAAGCAGCTGGAAGCCTATGCTGAAGCATACTATGCCGAGAATTCAGCTAAAAGTGAGGGTGAGCTTGTTCTTAACTTTGTAAGAACAGGTGTAGACCGTTATCTTGACGGTAACTGGTCGACACTCGCCGGTCAGGAAATCACTGAGTTCACAGCTTTTGTTGAAGCGCAGGATGCTTTGAACGGCACTACTGTAATGAACCTTCGTGATATTGTTATCGATGACTTTATCCTTCCTAACGGAAATCCTTCAGACTTCGGACACATGTTCGGAACTATGAACATTTCCTATGTAAACAAATCCAACACCAAGACTCCCGACCTTTCAGGTTGGGCAGGCGACCTTTGTGACCTTCTGTATTATTGTGCAGAAAGAGAAAATGTAACAGGAAGTACAGTAGATGAAAAGGCGGAATACATTCTCGAAAACTGCTTTGGTGTGGATGCTGACGACGCCTTTGGCTGGGATGACTTCTACGGTGATATGGATGCTTATTATTTCATAAATGAGTACCTTAAGGGCAACGGTAAATTCAGTGAGCTTTTCGAGGCTTATTTCACAGCAGAGCTTGATGACTCCGACCGTTCCGCATACTTCCTTAACAACCGTTTCCCCGGCAAGACAACCAAGCAGGAGGTCCGTGATGCCGTTTATGATGCATACCGTCTTAATGTAGGTATCCAGGTTCTCGAGGCTGACCGCGGGATCTCAGATTACACTGAGCTTCGTAAGGCTGCCTGCTACGCATTCGCAGATTATCTTTTCTCAAAGGCTGACGGACGTCTTGAAGGCGGAAACGAAGATGACGGCGGCGAGGAAGAGCTTCCCGATAACGGTTACTATTCAGTTTTTTCCTCAACTGATTCTATTCTTGCTCCCGGTGTTACACAGCAGATTAACTACGCTATGTCTGCTGACGGAAAGCAGATGGTATATTATGTAGCTACTGTCGATGTAAACCGCGACGATCTTACCATTATGGCAAACTATAATAATAATGACCCCTCAAAGGGCTGGGCAATGCAGAGAGTGCAGGATCAGGTTGCCGCTATGGTTAAGAATCATTCACATATTGAAAACTTCCGACCCGTTGTAGCAATCAACGGTGACGGCTTTAATACCTCAACAGGTAAGCCTGGCGGTCTTCTCGTAATGGAAGGCGTTGAATGGCATCCCGTTGACGGTGACGGCTTCTTTGCTATTCTTAAGGACGGCACAGCTATGATAGGAACTCAGGCTGAATATCAGACATACAAGTCACAGATTCAGGAGGCTATCGGTGCTTTCGGCGCCACTCTTATTAAGGACGGCAAGATAGCCATCAATAAAAACAGCCAGTATTACACTTCCCGTGCCAGCCGTACCGCTATCGGCATCAAGGCTGACGGTTCAGTAGTAATGATGGTGCTTGACGGTCGCCAGGAGCCCTTCTCATGCGGCGGTTCTATGGAAGAAATAGCACAGATTATGTATGAGGCCGGCTGTGTTCACGCTGTTAATCTTGACGGCGGCGGATCTACTACATATATGTCGAAGCCTGAAGGCAGTAATGAAATCAAGGTAGTAAACCGCCCTTCCGACGGTTATGCGAGAAGCGTTGCTGCTACACTCGTAGCCGTGTCTACTGCTAAATCCTCTGATGAGTTTGACCGTGCTATTATTGAATCTGATTATGACTATCTGACCGTAGGTACATCACTTACTTTAAATGCTGTGGGTGTTAATAACATCGGCTCCTCTGCTGTTATTCCTGCAGGCGCTGTATGGACAGTTTCCGATGAAAGCATCGGCACCGTAACTCAGGACGGTGTATTCACAGCTAACGACATCGGTGATGTTGAGGTTTCGCTTATGCTTGACGGAGCGTGCGTCGGAAGCAAGACACTCCATGTAGTTGTTCCTGATAATCTTGAGTTTGAGGAAGATTATATTAATGTAGTTTACGGCGTTCCTACAAAATTACCGTTAAAAATCTATTATAAATCTAATGAAGTAGCTTACAATGCTAACGATGTTTTATTAGGTATTAACAACGATGAAGCAGGAATTATTGATGGTTTATATTTCGTTGCTGATGAAGGTTCAAAAATTAGAAGCGCACAAATCGGTGCTATGATTTTTCTTTCGGAAAATTTCGAAGAGAATCCTTTTGATACAATAAATCTGAGCATGTTTAATGCTGATGAAACTAACTTTGATTTTAATAATGCTACTGCCGGCAACCGTACTCTTGCATGGAACAGAGAGGTTCTTAATGCAACCACAACTGACGGAATGAATTATTCAGTAGTTGATCCTGAAAAGGATGTTGAGTTAGGTTATACCTTCGCTCTTGATATGACAGCTATCGAAATTCCACAGCAGCTTCAGGACATTGTATTTATGCTTCCGGGTTCAGATAACGCTGAAATCTCTTCTTCAGCTTTCAATTATCTTCTTATGCTTGCAGAGCGTGTCAGTGTTCTTACAGAAGTAAAAATTACTGCACAGTTCGACAAGGATGTAGAGGTTGATGTTTCTGAGCTTAAAATTGTCAACGATTACTTTGAACTCAAGAAAGCAACTGTTGATGAAAATAATACCCTCACATTAGTTTGTAACTGGATTGACCGAACTGAATCGATTGATCCTGCTACTGCTAACCCTGTGTGCATTCTTACAGGCATCAAGGCAAAGCCTGCCGCAGATGCAAAATGGGATGAGAATGAGCTTATCGTTATCAATACCGGTACAGTAAGCTTTGACATTTATCTCAGAGCCTCCTCTCTTTATTCCTTTGCAAACAAAGCCGAAAATCAGCAGAAATACGGACTTTATCCCTATACCACTAATGAAACCGGCTGGGAAGGCGGTGAGGAAAAGGGTGCTCATTTTGCTGATTCTTATGCAGAGTTCGAGGAC
>JAFXDE010000039.1 GCA_017516315.1 Clostridia bacterium
ATTGACTACACAAGGGAATCCATGGTTTTTCAGCTCACTGCAGACAGCAGAAGAATTGATGATTTCATAAATCTTATGAGAGATTACAATATCCTTGAAATTTGCAGAACAGGTATTGTTTCACTTTCAAAAGGCGCTTCAACAATCAGAAAAGTGACTCTTTTCTAAATATAAAATCAAAACTACAATATAAAAGAATTTCAGAAAGAGGTAGATTATTATGGCAAGAATTTTTTATCAGCAGGATTGCGACCTTCAGAAGCTCAGCGGCAAAACCGTTGCAATTATCGGTTACGGCTCACAGGGTCACGCACACGCGCTCAACCTTAAAGACAGCGGTGTAGATGTTATTGTTGGTCTTTATGAAGGCAGTAAAAGCTGGGCAAAGGCTGAAAAGCAGGGTCTTAAGGTTATGACCTCTGCAGAAGCTGCAAAGAACGCAGATATGATTATGATTCTCATCAACGACGAAAAGCAGGCAAAGCTTTACAAGGAAAGCATCGAGCCCTACCTTACCGAAGGCAAAACCCTCGCTTTCGCACACGGCTTCAACATTCACTTCGGCTGCATTAAGCCCCCGAAGGATGTAAACGTAGTAATGATCGCTCCCAAGGGTCCCGGTCACACAGTAAGAAGCGAATATCAGGCAGGTAAGGGTGTTCCCTGTCTCGTAGCTGTAGAGCAGGATGCTACAGGTGATGCTCTTGAGATCGCACTCGCTTACGCTCTCGGCATCGGCGGCGCAAGAGCAGGTGTTCTTGAGACCACCTTCAGAACAGAAACAGAAACCGACCTTTTCGGTGAACAGGCTGTTCTCTGCGGCGGTGTATGTGCTCTTATGCAGGCAGGCTTCGAAACTCTCGTAGAGGCAGGCTATGACGAAAGAAACGCTTATTTCGAATGTATCCACGAAATGAAGCTCATCGTTGACCTTATTTATCAGAGTGGCTTCGAGGGTATGAGATATTCCATTTCAAATACCGCTGAATACGGCGACTATATCACAGGTCCCAAAATTATCACAGAAGAAACCAAGAAGGCTATGAAGAAGGTTCTTTCGGATATTCAGGACGGTACCTTTGCAAAGGACTTCCTTCTCGATATGTCCGACGCAGGCTCTCAGGTACACTTCGGTGCTATGAGAAAAATAGCTGCAGAGCATCCTGCAGAAGTAGTAGGTAAGGAAATCCGTAAGCTGTATTCATGGAGTGACGAAGACAAGCTCATCAACAACTAAAGAACGGATTTCACGAAATTCACACTTCTTTCTTGCTCGGAATACGGGTGTATGCCTTCGCTTCGAAAAAAAACGGACTGCACGCAAACTCCGTCCTTTAGAAGGTCAGCGGATTTCACGAAATTCATATTTCTTTCTTGCTCGGAATACGGGTGTATGCCTTCGCTTCGAAAAAAACGGACTGCACGCAAACTCCGTCCTTTAGAAGGTCAGCGGATTTCACGAAATTCACGCTTCTTTCTTACTCGGAATACGGGTGTATGCCTTCGCTCCGAAAATAAGGATTTCACGCACATAACAAATAAAAATATCAAAGGGCTATGCAGAGGTGCAGAGCCCTTTTTTGAAAGGAAATGCTATTATGATTAAAGACACGATCGTAGACGGCTTTCAGAATGCCCCTCACCGTTCACTTTACCATGCTCTCGGAATGACCAAGGAGGAAATGGACAGACCGCTTATCGGTATCGTTTCTTCCTTTAACGAAATCGTTCCCGGTCATATCCATCTGGATAAAATCGCTGAGGCTGTAAAGCTCGGCGTAGCTATGGCGGGCGGTACACCTATCGTTTTTCCTGCCATAACCGTTTGTGACGGCATAGCTATGGGACACAGGGGTATGAAATACTCTCTTGTTACCCGTGACCTTATCGCTGATTCCACCGAGGCTATGGTGCTTGCTCACGGCTTCGACGGTCTGGTTATGATTCCTAACTGCGATAAAAATGTTCCCGGTCTTCTTATGGCTGCGGCAAGACTTAACATTCCCACTGTTTTCGTTTCGGGCGGTCCTATGCTCGCCGGCAGAATGCACGGTAACAAAACAAGCCTTTCAAGTATGTTCGAGGCTGTAGGCGCTTATACTGCAGGTAAAATAGACGAAAAGGAGCTTACCGAATGGGAGGAAAACACCTGTCCTACCTGCGGCTCCTGCTCTGGTATGTACACAGCCAATTCGATGAACTGTCTTACAGAGGTTCTCGGTATGGGTCTTCGCGGTAACGGTACCATTCCTGCCGTTTATTCACAGAGAATCGAGCTTGCAAAGCATGCAGGTATGCAGATTATGGAGCTTGTCAGAAAGGATATAAAGCCCCGTGACATTATGACCCCCGCCGCTATCAGAAATGCTCTTATTGCCGACATGGCTATCGGATGCAGTACGAACAGTATGCTTCATCTTCCCGCTATCGCAAACGAGCTGGGTATAGAATTCAATCTCGATATGGCTAACGAGGTCAGCGAAAGGACTCCTAACCTCTGCCATCTTGCTCCTGCCGGTCACACCTATATGGAGGACCTCAATGCTGCAGGCGGTGTTTATGCAGTGCTTAAGGAGCTCGAAAAATTAAATCTTATCGATACATCTGTTATGACCTGTACAGGTAAGACTCTTAAGGAAAACCTTGAGGGAGTAGTTAACAGAGACGAAAATGTAGTCCGTACGGCAGAAACAGCCTTCTCAAAGACAGGCGGTATTGCAGTGCTCCGAGGAAATCTTGCCCCCGACGGCTGCGTAGTAAAGAGAAGCGCCGTAGCTCCCGAAATGCTCGTTCATAAGGGTCCTGCCAAGGTTTTTGACAGCGAGGAGGAATGTATAGCGGCTATCTACGGCGGTAAAATCGTCAGCGGTGATGTGGTGGTTATCCGCTACGAGGGTCCTGCAGGCGGTCCCGGTATGAGAGAGATGCTTTCTCCTACCTCTGCCATCGCAGGTATGGGACTGGATAAGGAAGTAGCTCTTATCACTGACGGCAGATTTTCCGGTGCTACCCGTGGTGCATCTATCGGTCACGTTTCTCCCGAGGCGGTAAGAGGCGGTCTTATCGCTTATGTGCAGGACGGAGACATTATCTCTATCAATATTCCCGAATATAAAATCGAGCTTCTCGTTTCCGATGAGGAACTCGCAAAGAGAAAAGAAACTACCGTCATTAAAGAGAAAACCGACATTAAGGGCTATCTCAGACGCTACGCCAAAATGGCTAAATCCGCCGACAAGGGCGCAATTATCAACGAATTTTAAAGAAGGGCTTATATGAACAATAAACTGAACTCTGTGGCCTTAAGACTCTCCTCTCTCACTGTTTTCAGAGGTATTCTCGACAGAAGGGAAATGGCGGCATTTCTCCACTTCCTTTCCTGTGAGGGAGCCTTAAGGGAAAGACTCAGCCTTTACGGTGAATTTGTATATTCGCTTGCTCCTTACGGTAACTCTTTCTCTGAGTTCCTTAAAAAGGCAGTATGTGAGGATGAAAATCTCTACATAGTTTCTAAGGCAAAGAAAAAGGATATTCCTGCTTCTGTGGAGAAAAATCTTAAGGAAGAGCTTTCTCTTTTCACGCTTTTAAGTGAGCTTACTCCCGAAGAGCTTTTCGAGGGCGGAGTTTATGAGGCTTATATTCCTCTTTTCGAAAATGAAAAGACGGATTTTACAGCTTTTTATAAGGAAAGAACGGATAATGTAGACACTCTCGGCTACGGCATTTTCGCATCGAAGGCTATGTTCAAGGTCGAAGACGGAGAGATTATTCCCGTGGACTCTGCCGATGAGATTTTACTTTCCTCCTTCGTAGGCTACGAAAAGGAGAGGGAAACCGTCGAGGAAAATACCGTGGCTCTTTTAGAGGGAAGAGATGCCGTAAATGTGCTTCTTTGCGGCGATGCGGGTACGGGCAAATCCTCTACGGTAAAGGCTCTCGTAAACCACTATTTCTCTTACGGCTTAAGACTTATCGAAATAAGAAAGGATCAGCTTTTCTCTCTGTCGCACATTATGGGCAAGATAGCCGATAATCCCCTTAAGTTTATCATCTTTATCGATGACCTTTCCTTTAATAAAAATGACGACTGCTTCTCTATGCTTAAGGCGGCTCTCGAAGGCTCTGCCTCAGCCAAGGCAAAAAACGCACTCATTTACGCTACGAGTAACCGCAGACACATCGTCAAGGAAAGCTTTTCCGACAGAGGCGGAGACGATATTCACCGTAACGATACGATGCAGGAGCTTCTTTCCCTTTCCGATCGCTTCGGTCTTACGGTTTATTTCCAGAAGCCTAATAAAATCCTTTATCTCGACATTGTTCACGCTTTGGCACAGAGAAAGGGTATAAAAATGGATGAAAAGGAGCTCGACATCAAGGCAGAGGCCTTCGCTCTCAATAAGGGCAGCCGTTCACCGAGAGTGGCAGAGCAGTTCATTAAAAATCTAAGATAAAACTGAAAAAAGGAGATATAATTATGATTAAGAAAATTTCAACAGACAAGGCACCCGCCGCTATCGGCCCCTATTCACAGGCTATTCTCTGCGGTAATATGCTTTACACCTCAGGTCAGCTCGGTATGAATCCCGCAAACGGCGAAATCGAGGGTAAGGACATTACAGAGCAGGCTGAGCAGGCATTACAGAATCTCGGTGCTATTCTTGCCGAAGCAGGAACATCCTTCGACAAGATCGTCAAGACAACCTGCTTCCTTGCCGATATGGCCGATTTCGCAGCGTTTAACGCGGTATATTCAAAGTACATCAAAAATGCTCCTGCAAGAAGCTGTGTAGCTGTCAAAACTCTTCCCAAGGGCGGTCTCGTCGAGGTCGAGGCTGTAGCAGTAGTGGAATAATAAATTTTTATTCAGAGCAAGTCCGTCAAATACGGACTTGTTTTTCTTTACAGGGCGGAATTTTTGTGATATAGTAATTTCACTAAAAGAAAAAGGAGCCCCAATGAACAGAAATCATCTTAAACTGATAGCCTGTCTGTCGATGCTAATTGACCATATAGGCTTTGTGCTTTTTCCCGAGGTTCAGCTTTTCCGTATCCTCGGCAGAATAGCTATGCCTCTTTTTGCCTTCTTTATCGGTGAAGGCTGTCTTCACACACGGGACAGAAGGAAATATTTTCTCCGTCTTTTTATACTCGCTCTTATCTGTCAGGCGGTTTATATCACCGAAAGCATAATAACGGGCAGCGGTAACGGACTTTATCTGAACATTCTGTTTACCTTTTCATGCTCGGTTGTTCTGTGCAGTGTTTTTCTGCGGCTTGATAAGGATAACTGCTTTAAAAACAGAGTTGTTTTTATTTTTACCGTCTGTGCCTTCTGGGCGATGGATTATCTCTTTGAAAAAATTTCAGCTTCATACGGCTTGAAGCTGCATATTGACTACGGCATAGAGGGGATTCTGCTTCCCGTCTTTGCTGTTATGAGTAAGGATAAAGGGAAAAGACTTATTCTTTTCGCTGCAGGTCTTATTTTTATGGCAGAAAGGATATACGGCTTTTTCAATCTCTACTTCCTTTTCGCTATGATACCTCTTTTACTCCTCTGCTTTTATAACGGCGAGGGCGGAAAAAGGAATATGAAATATTTTTTCTATCTCTTCTATCCCTTGCATTTAGCGGTGATTTACGGTGTGAATCTTCTCATAAATCTATAACAAAAAGAGCAACCTTTTTTCGTAGGTTGCTCTTAATTTTTTTGTGGGCTTTATCTGTGGATTCTTATGGCTGTTACGGAGTACATAGGCGCTGTGTAGTTGAATTTGTCGCCGATACCTTCGATGGTAAATTCTTCCATTATGCAGTCCTCTTTTGCACCGAGAACATTATCGTTGTCGAGGCTGTCACCTGCTACCTGATTTACGGTGGCTACTGATTTAACCTCACCGAGGTTAGCGATATCTACAGCGAAAACTCTGTCCTTATCCGTTACATTGACGAGCTTTATGATAATGTCGCCTGTCTCCTCATCCTCGGAAACGACCTGATAAGCCTTTGCCTTTGTGCCGTAGTCTGCGTCATAATCGAACTGAAGCTCACCGTCGATGTAGCCCTTGATGTTGACGCTGTCTACTACGATTTTTATTTCGTAGGTTCTGCCTGTTTCTACGGTAAAATCAGTTGTTGTTTCGAAAATTTCACCTGTTTTGATGCCGTTTTCCATTCTCTGGAGAGAGGATTTAGTATTGCCCCAGCCGCCGATGTTCCAGAAGAACATATTCTGCTCGTCCTCGATAAGGAATGGGATGTAGAAGCCTTCGCCGCCGTCAGTTTTGGTGGCTTCAAAGGTGAAGGTGTAGTCTGACCAGTCCTCCTTACCGTAGAAGGCTGCGGAGCCGAGCTCGTTGTAGGGATGCCAGGTGTTTGTCTGCGTAAGCTTGCCCTTTTTGATTTTCCAATCGCCGTCGGTTATCTGCTGCCAATCCCACCAGAAGTTAGTGGGAAGAGTGAAGCAATCTGCGGCGAGAGGTAAGCCGGTTTTGTTATCCGTTACCTTTACGTTATCGAACTCTGCCGCTGTCCACCAGGTGCCGAGACCAACCTTGCCTTTAAGAGCTTCTGAGGGAATTTCCGCGCCCTTAAGCTCGGAATAAAGGAGAGTGTCGCCTGCGTTATTGCCGAAGAGCTTTTGCACATAGTAGTTTATGGAGCCGGTGGAAAGGTGGTTATTGAACCAGATAAGATCGGGCGCCCAATGAGTGGCGGTGAGGTTGCCGAAAAGGGGAGCGTAAGCCGCCATTTCGATGATGTCACCGTTTCTTTCGATGCCTGTCATATATGCTGCCTCAGCCAGAGCTGCCTCGAGTCTGTTTGACTGAGCAGCGTATTCGCCGATGAATACCTTGACAGCTCCGCCGTAATGGGTGTCGGTCATAGCTGCGATGTCTCTGGAGTAGTTTTCCGGATCGTAGTGGTCTGTATTTCTCAGGAACCATTCGGGAGTGTTATAGTAGTGATGGTCTGTAGCTCCTGCGAAGTCCTTTATATCGGTAATGCCCTTTTCGGTTACATAGTCCTTTGCGAATTCGTAGGAGGCAAGATAGTTTGCACCGCTTGTAGCATCATCTGCACCTGAGGAATAGATAAGCTCGAGACCTTCGTAAAGCTCGGGATATTCTGCTTTCTTTTCGTTGAAGTAATCAAGGAAAGCTACATAGCGGTCAAAGTAAACCTGACCCTCCTGCTCATTACCGATACAGATATATTTAAGATCAAAGGGCTCTTCGTGGCCGAGAGAAGCTCTTACCTTACCCCAGACAGAGTCTGCATCTCCGCGGCAGAATTCGATGAGATCGTGCATATCGTCGAGATACTGTGCGAACTCTGCTGTGTAGGTTACACCGTCTGCCTCGTACATTTCTACGGGACCCTTGCCTCTCATCTGACAGTAAAGGCCGCAGTTGATAACGGGAACACCTACAGCACCTAAATCCTCAGCAAGCTGAAAATATTCGAAGAAGCCGAGACCGTAGCTCATATAGCAGGGGAGAGTATCCTCCGTAAGACTGAGGTTAGTCCAAAGGTTAGTGCCGTAGGAGCGTGCGGCGACATCGCCGAACTTACCGTTAAATTCGAGAGGTGTATCCGTAGCCTTGTCCACGCCGAGAGAGGCCTTCCAATCGTACATGGATTCCTTATCCCAGCCTTCGATTACGCAACCGCCGGGGAAGCGGAGGAAGGCAGGATTAAGAGCCTCGAGCTTTTCTCCCAGATCCTTTCTCATACCGTGACCCTTATAGGTTTCGGCAGGGAAGAGAGAAACCATATCTACGGCTACCTTGCCTTTACCGATAAGCACCTGAAGGAAGGTGTTTTCGTGTGCAGAAAGAGAGGAGCTTAAGGACATCTCGTATTTTTCCCATTCGTCTGTAATGCCCGTGATAACTCCTTCAGCTGCGATTTCGCCGTCAGCTACGAGTCTTACGGTTATTTCAGCGTCGCCCTTAGCATAAAGAGAAAGGTCGTATTTTTCCTTTTCTATAGCCATACCCTCGAGGAAGCCCTTGTTTGCGATACCGGAAAGGTCGGTGCCTTCATTTGTGATTACTGCATAGTGGGGATTATTTTTATTAAGGGAATCGTCAGCTACGATTGCGAACTGAACATTACCTACCTCACTCCAGCCGTGCTTTTCATCGTCAGCGGCAAGCTCACCGTACTCAAAGGAACGGTTTACTACCTTTTCGGCGTAGAGACCGCCGTCAGCGGCGAAGTTGATGTCCTCGAAGAAAATGCCGAAAAGCATATCGCTGATGTCGTGAATTTCTTTTTCGGCATCGACGGATAAAGCGTAGTCGCTGTATTCGAGGCTGTATTCGGAAACGGTGTTTGCATCGGGACGGTCAAAGTTCTTTTCTCCGCTGTCACCGAAGGCGATGCCTAAAGAGAGAAGTGCCGACATAATGAGGGCAATTATCTTTTTGTAAAAAGCATAAAATTTTTGTGTCATATTTATCCTCCTTCTTTTTTACAAAGAATTATTTGACAAAATATAATATTAGATAATTTAAGGAAAGTCAATTATCTGTTATTTATTTTAAGGGTTTTAAGGTAGATTTTTTTATCCTCGCTTACCCTATAGCTTTCTGAAGCCTTCTGTATGGTTTTATTGTGTACCCAAGGTGAAAGGACACGGTTTTCTATGTAGGGAAGGGCGCTTTTATGTTGCTTGGCTAAAGCTGTGGCGAAGTACCAGGCTATCATCATATTGACATAGTATTCGTCGCTTTTAATTTCCGAGACGGCTTTAAGGTGGCTTTCGTCGAAGTGATCGTCGAGAAAATAGGAAAGAAGCAGACCTATGCCGTATCTGACGGTGTATATTTCCTCTGACTTCAAATATTCCGAGGCAAGCTTAAAGGTCTCATCGGGATGCTTTTTCAGAAGCGGCGGCCGTGTACAATCGCTTGTCGCCCAATTATCCGTATAGGGGATAAAGCGACGCAGCTCAGAAATACATTCGCCGATGTCCTTCATCTGACAGATAATGAAGCCGTGAAGATTATCCTCCTCATAGTATTTATGGGGAAGGTCCGAGAGGAAGTCACCGTAGTCGCCGCTTCTGTATATTTCCTTAGCCAGAGCGCGAAGGGCAGGAGTGCGTACACCGATGAACTTTTCTCTCGGCAGAGTAGGTATGAGTCCCGAGGTAAAATCAGCGTATTTTTCGTCCTGCAGAGAGAAAAGCCTCTCTCTTATTTCAGCCTTTGTCATATCTCGGTTACCTTACCTACGGAGAGCTGCTCCAAGCGGTCACCGAGGATTTCCTTAAGAATTTTATAGGCCTTGTCGCCCGTGCAGTGACCCGTAACGATAAGCTCCAGAGTGCTTTCCTTCAGTATCTGACCCATACGGCGGATTTCCTCTTCACTGCTTTTATAAAGGTGAAGACCGCCGAAGTAGGCGTAGACCTTTTCACGGGGGAAGGCTGTACGGATTTCTCGGAGAATGTTTTCAGGACCTGCGTGGCTGCAGCTGTTGAAAATAACGAGGCCCTTCTCCGTTTCGAAAACTAAGCTTTGCTCATGGCTGAAATCGTCGGGAACGAGTCTGCCGTTAATTTTTTTATAAAGACCGGCTTTTTTACCTATAAGCTCTAAGCCATCGCTTGTGTGGCAGATAAGATGTACTCCGTCACGGAGCTTTATACTGCCCTTTACAGGGATGGTTCTTTCTGCATATTTTTTGGTAAGGCCCTTTTTTATTCCTATGTATTTCGAGAAGATAAATCTTTTTCCGTAGCAGTTATCCTCACATTCTGAGCTGATGTAAAAGGGCGCCTTGCCGTTAAGGGAAAAGAATTCGGCCATACCGTCAGAGTGGTCATAGTGGCTGTGGGAGAGAACGCCCGTATCCACAGCCGAAAGGTCTATACCGAGCTTTTCGGCATTTTTGGAAAAGAGAGAGGAGGCACCCGTGTCGAGAAGATAGGCTTTTCCTTTTTCTTCGATATAAAGAGAAAGACCCCACTCACCCTTAAGCTCCGATTTTCTGTCAGCGATATTGTCGCTGAGAACAGTTATTTTCATTTTATTTTTCCTTTCTCTTTTTTATAAAAGAGGGGGTAACCTTGTCGAGAAATCTTTCGAGGGCCTCGAATTCCTTTTCAGCCTTTTCGGCATCCTCCTCGAGTCTTTTATCCATATCGTAGTAAAGTATGTCACATCCACATTCACTGCAGGTCTGCTTTACATAAAACATACTGAGCTTTTTTCCGCATTTTGGACACTTATCCATTATACTTCCTCCTTTACGAGCTTAGCTGATGCTTCTTCTCTTCTTCTCTGAACTTCAGTTTGGATGTTTCTGAGCTTTTCGCCTTCAAGGTCATAGAATTTATAGGGGATGAGAGATAAGAGACCGAGCGCAGCGGGAATTACGGTAATGAGAGCCCAAAGCCAGAATCTTGTATTTATGGGCGAGGCTTCGGAAACGACCATCATCTGTGTGGCTTCGTCTCTTACGAGACCAACCACGGGGATAAGGGCAGTACCGAGGGCTGTGGAAAGTGTGCCCGTGAGCTTACCCATAAAGGTAAGTACGGAGAAAGCCATACCTTCGTTTCTTTTGCCTGTTTCGTATTCCATATAGTCGATGGTTTCACTTATCATCTTAGTGGGAATGACAGCGCCGATTGAGCCGTTGATTGCGCCTGAAACCCCTTGAAGCATAAGAAGCGGCACGATAACGCTCATTTCTGTGTAATGCTTGCTGCCGAGAAGGAAGACAAGAGCAGTTATGCCTGCATTCATAAAGGCTACTCTGACGACTATCTGTCTCGAGGTCCAGCGTTTTTCGAGAATAGCCATAAGAGGATAGGTTGCCCAACCCATAAGAGTGCCGGGAATACCCGCTAAAAGTGAAAGACTGTTTACGCCGAGAGCATTATAGTAATAGTAAACGCCGAATGTACCGCCGATACCGCCGAGAACAGAAATAAGGTTTGACATCATAATGAGAACGAGAGGCTTGTTTTTGAAAAGGAAGGCAAAGCATTCGCTGAGCTTCGGCTCTTCGTTTACATAGACGACTCTTTCCTTTGTCTTGGTACCTGCGAGAGAGAAAAGATACATACCGAAGGTGCCTGCGACGATACTGAGAACGAAGAATACCTGTGAAAGAGAAAGGGGGATAGTGCCGTTTCTCGAAAGGTCGATACAGACTGTGATGATGATACCGGGGATACCGCCGATGATACCGGAAATAAGACGGGCGGATTTAATAACTCTCGAACGGTCGAGAGGGCTGGGAGAAATAGCGGAGGAAAGTCCCCAGAAGGGGATATCGCCGATAGTGTAGAAGAACTCCCAGATAAAGTATGTAATGCACATATAAACTATTCGCATAGGCTTGGATGCGGCATCTGTCAGGAAGATGGGACCGCCGAAGAACAGCACCGTGGTGATACCGAGAAAAATAGGTACGAAGATAAGGTAGGGCCTTAGCTTACCGTAACGGGTTCTGGTTTTATCGACTACTGCGCCCATAATGGGATCGTTGAAGGCATCCCAGAACGCCATAACGGTGAGCATCGTCGAAACTACGATTTCGGGTACACCGAAAACACTGACGAGGAAGAAGGCTCTCTGTGCCGTCATCATATTGTAGCCGATGCACTGTCCGCCGTTTGCTATGCCGTAAATAAGGGTTTCCTTAACGCCGACATAGCGCTTTTCTTTTGTCTTTTCCATAAATATTTTCTCCTTGAATAAATGTTAGGTATATATTGCGCCTGTAAGAGCTATAAGGTGATTTTCCTCACCGTTAAGCCTGCCCCACAGCTCAAATACATAGTAGCTGTTCTCCTTAAGCACGAGGGAAACCCTGCCGTTTTCGGCCTTTCCCTCGTAGGCAGTCTCGCCGCCTTGGGTTATTACTCTGATTTTTTCGGCAGAAAGGCTGTATTCCTCTCTGAAAAGCTCTGCTCTGGAGGAGTCAAGATTAATAAGGAAGCTCCTTTTTCCCTTTTCCACCGTGTCACCGACGGATTTTCCGTCACAGTCTATATTCATATAAATGCCGAGGGAAAGCTGTGTTCTGCCGTTTCTGATGGCGTCCTTCATTTTTTTGGGAGTGATTTCTCCGTCGATATGAAGGAATGTGCAGGCACCCGTCAGCTTGTTACCCGCTGTTCTGTGCCAGTCTCTGCCGAAGGTGGGAGCGATACGGTAGCCTTTATCCAAAAGAGACAGCCACCATTTTCTCGCTCTGTGGTTGGCGGGGGTCATAAGCATTTCCCCCTCGGACCATATTTCCATATAGTTCACGAGAGAAAAGTCCTTCACATCGTATTCCCAGCGTCCGCCCGTGCAAATGGGTGTACCCAGCTGATAAGGGTGAGCCATACCTACGAGTCCTCCGCTTTCACGGATGATTCTCAGCTCTCTGTCGATGTCGGTTATATCGAAGCAGTCTATCATCCTTCCCGCATTAAGAGAGAGGATGTGTCCGTGATAGGTGGTGTATTCCGTTCCCTTTAAAACGGAAATGTCAGAATATAAATCTGCCTCATACCATCCCGATACGGTATTGTGGTCCGTAAGGCAGATGCCCGAAAGGTGTCTTGCCTTAGCTGTGTCGATAAGCTCCTTTACGGAAAAGCTTCCGTCGGAGTGAAGGGTGTGGCAGTGAAGCTCACAGGGAAACCATTTTTTCATTTTAATGCGCCTCCCCTTCGATTCTTATTCTGCAGGTGCAGATATCCGTTACCACGGCGTGGACATTAAAGGAGAGTCTCCATCGGCCGGGAATGATTTTTCCTCTGAGAAAGCCGGGAGAAGCAAAGTCCTCGCCGATTTCGTGATACTGCTCCTTATCGTGACGGTGTGCAGCGCCTCTGAATTCCTCGGGAGAGTCGAGGGAGAGGGTAACGAGATTTTTAAGAGGTAAAAACTCTCCGTAATCGGTGTATCTGTCTATATCCTCGGGAGCATCACGGAGAATATTTTCTCTGATAAGCTCATAGCTTTTTTCCTTATCCTCCAGATTTTTCGGAGAATAGGAGTAGGTTATGCAAAGCTTTTCTGTTCCCTCGGGTACGGTGAAGAAAACATATCTGTTGCTTCGGCTGTCGTCGGGACAGAAGAAGGTCTGCGTTTCATTCAGAATTATCTTAGCCATGCCATTCACCTATATATTTGCCGTATTTTTCCGTGTAGGCAGCCACTAATTTTTCTGCTATGGGGTAGGAGCAGATAAGGGGATGGACCGTGAGGGCCTTGACGGCCTTCTGTCTGTCCTTTTTCATAATAGCCTCTACGGTGAGATTTTCGTAGTCCTTGACGGCACGGATAAGGTTTTTCTGCATAGTGGGAACATTTCTGATTTTATGAGGATGAACGCCCTCTTTATCTACAGTGCAGGTAAGCTCACACACATCCTCATCGGCAAGGAAGTCGAGTGCGCCCTCATTGGGAATGGAGAGTACCATCTGAACAGGCTTGCCTGTATTTACAGCCTTGATAAATTCGAGAGCCACGGCAGCGTAGCCGCCCTTTTCCGGCTGAGCCAAATACTCCTCTACGGTGGGAACGGGGAACTTTTCTTTTCTGAGATGTCCTGTTTCGATGGAGAAATAGCTGTCCTCACGCATAGCGTAATGCTTCATAAAGCACCGGAAGGCTTTTTCGAAATCCTTCTCCACATCAATCGTACGCATTTCTTCCATCATCATATTATTGATTTCGAGGATGGTTTCACCTCTTGTCCTGGCACCGGAAAGGACAGATGAAACAGCCTTGTCGCGGTAGTGGTAGAAGTAGAGATATTCATTCGGAAGGTAATTATCGGAAAGGGAGATAACCTCTTTGTCGAAGTGTACCATTTCCGTGTCTTCATAAAGTCGGGGATGATTTAAGATTTCATCGGTGCAGTCCTCTTCGCCGTCTCTGAAGTCGGAGAACCAGGAAAGATGGTTAAGACCGAAGCATTCGCAGGTGAGGTTTTCTCTGCCTGTCATATTCTTAAGCTGACGGAGAAAGCCGCTGGGAGCATCGCAGACACCGTAAACATTACTGTAGCCCATAGTGCGAAGAGCCTGCGTAACGAGACCGCTGGGGTTGGTGAAATTGAACACGGGGGCATTCTTTTTAGAAAGCTTATTTATTTTTTCGCAGTAGCCGATAAGTGTGTGTATGGAGCGAAGAGCCATAGCGAAGCCGCCTGCGCCCGTAGTCTCCTGGCCGAGAACACCGAGATTAAGGGCTGTTCTTTCGTCGAAAACTCTGCCTTCGTCACCCTCTGCACGGATAGTGGTGATGATAAAATCCGCGTCCTTCAGTGCTTCGTCAGCATCGAGAGTGAGAGAAAAGTCAAGGTCGGGAGCGATAAGAGAGGAGATCTTCTTTGCTATAACGCCGTAGGTGAAAAGCTTCTCCTCGTCTATGTCCATAAAGACTACCTCGGTGATGCCTGTGTCCTTGGCTCCGAGGGCGATAGATTTGGCTAAAAAGGGTGAACGTACACCGCCACCGCCTAAAACTGCTAACTTCATATTATTCTCCTGCCTTTTATTCTCCAAATTTTGCCACAGATGTTATTATAGGTTTGCCTTCTCTGTCCAGAAGCGGGGTAATGCCGGCTCCGTAGCCGGATTTCGTCATAAGATAGTTTACACCTGTATTTTTATCGACTATCACCTGGAAAAGTGTTGTAAGCTCACTGCCTTCCTTTTCGGTTATGATAAATCTTTTATCTTTCTTTGCCATAATTATCTCCTTGGGTAAATTTTTCAGCTATATCCTCATCGGGGAAATCAAAGAAAAACCAGCCTTTGCTTTCGCTGAGGTCATAATTTTTGAAATATCCGTTCATTTCCTCTGCCGTTCTGACGAGGCTTTCGTTTTTATATCTGTAAGCCGTGCTTATGAAATGGACACAGATATTATCTCCGTCACATCTACAGGAGTCGAGAAAGGGCTTGGCGCATTTGTGCCATTTTCTTTCGGGAGCGAGACCGTATCTGTCCTGAACAGTAGCTTTTTGAGTTTTACTGAGCCTTACGGGATAAATTTTTTCGCTCCACTTTTTACCCTGATCTCTCCAATGGGAGAAATCAAGTCCGCAGAGAGTATTCTTTTTGTACTTCGGAAAAACCTTGCACCGTCTCATAAGGACTATTTTTCCTCTGCACTCTTTTACTGTGGGAATTTCCGAACTGAGATACCACTTATCTTCGTTGCCTTTAATGTACTGTGAGTAAAAAGCGGGGAAGAAGAATCTGCTTTGAATACCTCTGTCCTGCTTTACGCTCATAACGATGAATTCATCGGGGTTTTCCTTTAAGAAGTCAAGACAGTTACGAAGCACCGCAGAGAAGGAAAGGGGGATTTTTTTCTCCTCATCCTCATAGCAGTCAGCTAAGGAGTGAACGAGATAAAAGCCGTCCTTTTTTCTGTTAAGGCGCACATCGATAAGCCTCACACCTGAAGCTAACTGCTCTCTGAGCGTGAGGGTCTGACATCTGCAAACCTTTTCCATATCCACGAAGGCAGTAAGGGAATCGTGGGTGCCGAAAAGATTGATTTCAGAGATTTTTCTGCTGTCCGGACAGTTCATTTTTTCACCCCGTACCAAAAAATTCCTAATTATAATATAGTATAGCATTTTAAGTTTTTTCAGTCAATGGATTTAGAAAGAAAAAGCGGTCACAGTCTCACATAAAATGAGAGGTCTGTAACCGCTTAAGCTGAAATTTATTATTTCTTCTCTGCTCCGGGTCTGCCGCAGCATTTCTTATACTTTTTACCGCTTCCGCAGGGGCAGGGGTCATTGACTCCTACCTTCTTTCCGTCGTTTCTGACGGTTCTGCCCTTTTCGCTTCCGTCACCTGCGCCCTTGGCTACGGTAACCTTGGCTACCTTTTCACGGGTAACCTCTTCCTCTACGGCATAGCGCTTTACGAGAACACATTTTACGGTGTTGTCACGGATAGCGCTTGTCATTTCCTCGAACATATCGTAGCTGTACTCTCTGAAGGCGATTACGGGGTCCTTCTGACCGTAGGCTAAAAGTCCTACGCTTCTCTTAAGCTCATCCATAGCGTCGATGTAGTCCATCCACTGAAGGTCTACATTATGAAGAAGCTCGCTTCTTTCGATTTCACGCATCATTTCTTCGCCGTAGATTACCTCTCTGCTCTTATGGAGCTGATGGGCTCTTTCGGTAAGAAGGTCGAAGATTTCGTCTGCCTTGTATTTTCTTTCTTCTCTGAAATCGTTTTCAGTGGTAAGCCAGCCGAGATATTTGTCACGGAGAGTAGCGAAGTTCCACTCGCTTGAGGGAATATTTGAGGGACAGCAGAATTCTACCGCATCACCGATAGAGTCGTCTATCATCTTCGTGATAACAGGCTTCATATCCTCGCCGTTGAGAACCTTGTCTCTCTGGCTGTAGATAATCTCTCTCTGCTTGTTCATAACATCGTCGAAGGAGAGAACGTGACGACGGGTAGCGAAGTTATTTCCTTCTACCTTTCTCTGGGCGGATTCTACCTGCTTTGAAAGCATACCTGCCTCGATGGGAAGATCGTTGTCTACAGGCATAGAGTTCATAATAGCCATCATTCTGTCACCGCCGAAGAGACGGAGAAGATCATCCTGCATAGAGAGATAGAAGCGGCTTTCACCCGGGTCGCCCTGACGGCCTGAACGGCCTCGGAGCTGATTATCGATACGGCGGGATTCGTGTCTTTCGGTACCGATGATGTAAAGACCGCCTGCCTGTCTTACCTGCTCAGCCTCATCTGCGATTTCTGCTTTGTATTTTGCCTCGAGCTCTTTGAATTTTTCTCTTGCCTCGATGATATCCTCGTTATCGGTGTCACCGAAGCCTGTAGCCTCGGAAATGAGCTCCTCGGGATATTCGAGCTTTCTCATTTCGCTCTTTGCCAGATATTCAGCGTTACCGCCGAGCATAATGTCGGTGCCTCGGCCTGCCATATTGGTAGCGATGGTAACTGCGCCGAGCTTACCAGCCTGAGCTACGATTTCAGCTTCCTTATCGTGGTGCTTTGCATTGAGGACATTATGCTTTATGCCTCTCTTTTTAAGTGCAGAGGAAAGCTTTTCACTCTTTTCGATGGAGACCGTACCTACGAGTACGGGCTGACCCTTTTCGTGGCACTTTAAAATCTGCTCGATAATTGCATTGAATTTGAACTGCTCGGTCTGATAGATAACATCGGTGTTATCCTTTCGGAGAAGCGGCTTGTTTGTGGGAATTTCCACAGCGTCAAGAGAGTAGATTTCTCTGAATTCCTCTACCTCGGTCATAGCTGTACCTGTCATACCCGAAAGCTTTTTATAAAGACGGAAGTAGTTCTGGAAGGTGATGGTAGCGAGAGTTTTGTTTTCTCTGGCGATTTTAACATTTTCTTTGGCCTCGATAGCCTGATGAAGACCGTCGCTGTAGCGTCTGCCGAGCATAATACGACCCGTGAATTCATCGACGATAAGCACCTGACCGTCCTTTACCACATAGTCGATGTCTTTGGTCATAATGCCGTGGGCTCTTATGGCGATATTGAGATGGTGGGAAAGAGTAAGGTTGTCGGGGTCGCTGAGGTTTTCGATGCCGAAGAATTTCTCAGCCTTTTGGATACCTGCCTTGGTAAGGGAAACGTGCTTACTCTTTTCGTCTACGATGTAATCTGCGCCGACTTCTTTTGCGATGTCTTCGATGTCTGCTTTTGAGTCTGTTTCGGCTACCTTGTAGCATTTAAGGCTTCTGACGAAGGTGTTTGCCACGGAGTAAAGCTCACTTGACTTTCCGCCCATACCCGAAATAATAAGGGGAGTTCTTGCCTCGTCGATAAGGATAGAGTCAACCTCGTCCACGATAACGAAGCTGTGGCCGCGTTGAACCTTTTCTTCCTTATACTGAGCCATATTGTCACGGAGATAGTCGAAGCCCATTTCGTTGTTTGTGCCGTAGGTAATGTCTGCGGCATAGGCTGCTCTTCTCTCGTCTGTTTCGAGTCCGTTTACGATAAGACCTACGGAAAGTCCCATAAAGCGGTAAACCTTACCCATCCATTCGCTGTCTCGGCGGGCAAGATAGTCGTTTACCGTAACGATGTGGACACCGTCGCCCGTAAGACCGTTAAGGTAGGCGGGGAGGGTAGCGACGAGGGTTTTACCTTCACCGGTTTTCATTTCTGCGATTCTGCCCTGGTGAAGAACGATACCGCCCATAATCTGAACGGGGAAATGCTTCATACCGAGGACACGCCATGCGGCTTCACGGCAGGCGGCAAAGGCCTCGGGAAGAATATCGTCCAAGGTTTCGCCTTTGGCGAGTCTTTCCTTGAATTCGGGAGTTTTGGCCTTAAGCTGGCTGTCGGTAAGCTTACCGTATTCCTCCTCGTAGGAGAGAACCTTATCAACCAAAGGTCTTATTCTTTTTATTTCCTTCGATGAATAGTCACCGAAAAGCTTTTTTAATAAGCCCATTATAATCACCTCTTAAATTTCTGATTATAAGTATAATCATTTTATTTTAACACAACTTAAAAAATATTTCAAGGGTTTGGCAGTATAAACAAGGGTAGCGTGTCTGCGCTGATAAGAGCAGGCTTTTTCTTGACAACCTAAGGAATAAGTGATAAAATAATTTTAATAAATTAGTGAAAGGTGATAAAAATGAAAAAGCTTATATCAGTTCTTCTTGTCGCTGTGATGCTTTTCGCGGTAGCGGCACCGATGGCTTCGGCTGCAAACGAAAGAACGCCTATCATCTACATACGCGGTAACGGTGACGGCATTTATTATCCCGACGGCACTCTCTGTGTAGCACAGTTAGAGGAAGTTTCTCTCGGCGGTGATGACGAAGACGGCACCTCCAAGGATGCTATAGTTGAGGCTACTGTGAATATTCTCAAGCCCTTTGTTTTAGAGGGTATGCTTTTTGATAACTGGGATAATTACGGCAGAGCCATTTATGAGGAAATCAAGCCCCTTTTCCCTGATTCAGACCTTGACGAAAACGGCAATCCTAAAAAGGGTACAGGTGTTCTTTCATCTACTATGATAAACGGCACCAATATGGCAAACAGCGCATGGTATTACAATGCCAACGGCCATTATGCGTTCCCTTACGACTGGAGACTTTCTCCCTATGACCATGTGGACAGACTCCACGAATATGTCCTTCAGGTTCTCAGAACAACAGGGCAGGAGCAGGTTTCTATGTATGCAAGATGTATGGGCGGCAGTATTCTTATGGCTTATATTGAAAGATACGGTCACCTTGGTCTGATTAAAAATGTAATGTTCTGCGATACACTCTCCAATGAGGCTACTGTTATTTCGAAGCTTTTCAGCGGTCAGATTGAATTCGATGCAAAGACTATTGAAAGATACGCAGGTCAGCTTGATTTCTGCGGTCAGACAGGTGACGGTGTAGGTTTTGCTTTCTCTGAGGTGCTTTATGAGATTGTTTTCAAGACAATGGATTTCTTCAATCAGATAAATGTAACCGATAAGGCTCTCGATGAGGTCGAGGTGCTTTATGAAAGGCTTTGCAAGGCTCTCATACCGGCTCTCTTACACGCAACAGGTATGGCTACTCAGATAAATTACTGGACAGAGATAGCTGAAGAGGATATGGATACTGCACTTAACCTTCTTTACGGTGAAGAGGGCTCCGAGCTTCGTACAAAGTATAAAGGCCTTATCGATAAAATTCTCTATTACAGAGAGTACGTTTCTTCAGACCTTGACGGCTTTTATAAAAAGCTTGATGACTATGGTATTCACTACGGCTTCATAGGCAAATACGGCTTTATGAATATGCCTCTTACCGCTGATGCAGACCTTCTTTCCGATGCTCTCGTCAGTCTCACTCACATCACCTACGGTGCTAAAACCGCCCCTGTAGGCGGAACTCTTTCTGAGGATTATATCGCACAGCGCACAGCAGCAGGCTTCAGCAAATATATTGCTCCCGACAAGCAGGTAGACCTTTCAACGGGTATATCTCCCGATACCACATGGATTCTGAAAAATGCTCACCATGATGTGTTTGAATGTCTGGAACAGATTGTCTGGCCGTTCCTTAACGGTACAAAGGAAAATGCAGACACCGTTTATGCCCGGACCGGGTATTCACAGTTCCTTGTTTATGATTATGACACCAACACTATGACTAATATGACAGAGGAAAACTGTGCTGAATATGAGTGGATCACAGGTGTTGTTGAAAAACCCACCACAGAAACCAGATTGGCTGCATTTATGCGCTTCTTTACAATGCTTATGAATTATATTACTAAGTTTTTAAAGGGCGAGTTTAGTTTTTCAGACCTTTTAGGCGGCGGTATAACCGTTCACTAATTTAAGCGGCAGCAACACGAAAAAAGAGCTCCTTCGTTTTATCGGAGGAGTTTTTTCATATTCACAGTTTTTTCAGCATATATTTCTTCGGGGGGATTGGTATGAAGTATTTACCCGAAGAAAGAGCGAAGGAGCTGGCTCTCTACATAATCGAAACGGGCGCTACCGTAAGACAGACAGCCGGGCGCTTCGGTATCAGCAAAAGCACAGTGCATACGGATATAACCGCAAGGCTTATGAAAAGTGAGCCTGACCTTTATGATAAGGTAAGAGTAGTTCTCGACCTGAATAAGGAGGAGAGACACATAAGAGGCGGAGAGGCGACGAAGGAAAAATTTCTCGCTATGCAAAGAAGAGAAAAAGAATAAATATGGTACTTTTGTTGTTTGAATGTGAATAAACATTAATATTATTCATATATTGTTGACAAAACAAGGCTTTTCAAGTAAAATGACAAATGGAATATTTTCGCTGAGAAAATATTAAAAATTATACTTTTCCTGATCTGGCATCGGACAATATTGACAAAAAAGAAAAAAGATGCTATGATTACGAAAAGTGCTGCAGAAAAATTTTTAAGGAGAGAAAAAATGGCACTTTCAGATCTTGGTGTAAAACTCGGAAAATTCGTTTTTAAAAGCATTGACAGCGTTTCCCTTAACCCCGGAGAGGTTCAGGAGAAGCTTCTTATGTCTATTCTCGAAAAGAATAAAAATACCGAATACGGTAAGAAAATCGGCTTCGATAAGGTACACTCCGTAGAGGATTTCCAGAAAATAGTTCCTCTTACGACCTATGAAGATTATGCGGATTATGTAGACCGTATGATAAATAACGGAGAGAGCAATCTTATGATGGCTGCAAAGTGCCACCGTTACTGCTCATCCTCAGGCTCAGTAGGTAAGCCGAAGATTCTTCCCAAATCGGGACGAGACCTTTTCCACATGCAGTCAGTAGGCTTTGTAGCCACACCGACCTGTGCTTCCATGTGGTTCAATAAGAGAGGCATCAAATTCCCCAAGCAGGTAGGTACCGTAGCTATCGTTCTTACGGGTCACAAATTGGCTGACGGTAAGATGTGTAACGGCGCCGGACAGGTTCCCTTTACCTATCTTAAGCCTATCTCCAAATTCTTTATGACCACACCCAATGATTTTATGTATCCCGAAAACGAGGATGCCGTAGACTCTACATATTTCCATCTTCGCTTTGCTCTGGAAAACCGTGATGTTACATATATCGGCTCGATGGTTGTAACTCTTCTCACCATTATGTTCGAGTTCTTCGAGAAGAATTGGGAAATGGTTTGTAATGACATCGAAAAGGGTACCATCGACCCCTCCATCAAATGTCCTCCCGAGCTTCGCGCCAAATACGAAAAGAAATTCAAGCCCAATCCCAAAAGAGCTGCTGAAATCCGCAGAGAATGTGAAAAGGGCTTCGACGATCCCATCGCTCCCAGAGTATGGCCCAAATTTATGTGGTCCTACGGTATGGTAAGCTCCACCTTACAGTTCTATGTTCAGAAGCTCAGACGATATATCGGTGACGCTCCCATTCACAATATGGGTTATGCCGCCGCTGAAGGCTATATGGGTATGCCCGTAGAGCTTAATGTAAATGACTGCGTTCTTCTTCCTAAATCCGTATTCTTTGAGTTCATCCCCATCGATGATCCCGAATGTGACAGACTTCTTACGGTAGAAGAGGTAGAAGAGGGTAAGCTTTACGAGCTTGTTATTACCAATAACTCTGGTCTCTACCGCTATAAGATAGAGGATGTCGTACGAATCACCGGCTTCTATAATAAGGCTCCCAGATTTGAGTTCCTTTACAGAAATAATCTCGCTATGAATATCGCAAACGAAAAGACGACCACTCAGATGGTTGACTGGGCGGCGGGTAAGGTACAGGAAAAATTCGGCGTAAGCTTCAAGGGCTACAGCTTCTACGGCGACACAGAGTCTCCCATCGTTCGCTATATGCTTTTAGCAGAGCCTGAGGGTGAAATTTCTGCCGAAACCGTAGCAGAGATGGAAAAGGCACTCGACGAATATCTCAACGAAAGCAACGAAAAGTACTTCAAGTACCGTCGCTGGAATATGATAGATGCACCTAAGATTCTCCTTCTCAAAAAGGATACTTATGCAGACTACAGAGAAATGCTTAAAAAACAGGGCAGAGTCCTTAATCAGATTAAGCCCGTTACAGTTATAAACACTGACGAAAGAAAGGAATTCTTCTTCGCACATGTAGAAGAATAAGGAAAAACACTATGTTCGGAAAGAAAAAGGATGTCTCCGGCTATAAGCTTTACGACCTGTGCAATTCACAGGATGGTATGTATCTTATGTACAAATTCAATCTTCAGAAGCAGCAGGTGCAGATTCCCACATCAGTTACTGTCGACCGTGAGCTCGATTTTGACCTTTTACAGAAGGCCTTTGATATGGAAATCGAGCGTAACGAAAGCTTCCGTATCCGCTTTACGAAGGTTAAGGGTCAGGTAAAACAGTATTTTATCGAGCCCTTCAAGTATCAGGTAGAGCGCAAGCACTTTTCCAGCGTAGAGGAGCAGCAGGCATTTTTCGACGCTGATGCACAGAAGCCCTGTTATTTCCTCAAGGATGAAATTTTCAGGATTTACTTTTTCTCAACCGACGGCGGTGAAAACGGTGTTTACTCCTGCTTCAGCCATCTCGTAATCGATGCACTCGGTATCGTAGGTTTTTATATGGACCTTTTCCGCGTTTACAGAGCGCTTCTTAAGGGTTATGAGATTCCTCCCGTTCTCGACAGCTATGAGGAGTATGTGCAGGAGCAGCTCGTAAAGTGCAGCGATGAGGCAAAGCAGAAAAAGCATGAGGAATTCTATAAGGAATATTTCCTTAAAAATGGTGAGCCCTACTATGCGGCTGTTCACGGTCATGAGTATCTTGACGAATACCGTAAAAAGAAAAAGAATCCCGACATAAGAGTTCCGATGGCATATAATCCTATCTATAATAAGTGTGATATGGTTGTAGAGCATATCGGTTCTGAGGATGCGAAGAAAATTTTTGACTACTGTCTCGAAAATCAGATTTCTCCCGAAAGCATTTTCGTTATGGGTCTTCGCTCACACTGCTCTGCAGTAAACTACCGTATCGATGATGTTTCTATGATGACTGTCTGCAGTAAGCGTGCCACGGTAAAGGAAAAGAATATGAGTGGCTGTATGGCAGAGCCTCTTATTTTCCGTTCAAAGCTCAGCGAGGATTTAACCTTTGCAGAGGCTGTAAAGGAGCTGGTAAGAATCAGAACCTCTCTTTACAGACATCTTGATTTCCCTTACACTAAGGCAAGAGATATGTCTCTAAAACTCTTTAACTTCGGACCGATTCAGGGTGCAAACGCGCTTATGTATTCCTGGATTCCCGTTCCTGTCGATGACAGCTTCCCCTTTAAATTCCATTTTAAAACCTATAATCTCGGCAGATACTTTACTCCGATGTACACCATCACTATTCCCACTCCGAGAGATAAGGGCGTAGATGTTTACTATATGTACCGTACGAAGCTTTCCACCGAGGCTCAGATAAGACAGATGCACAAGAATTTCCTTAAGACCATTATCGACGGTATCGACAATCCCAATATCACCGTAAAAGAGCTTCTCGATAATATTTCCGAATAAAATAACCTGAGGACAGCCTGCTTTTTTGAGGCTGTCCTTTTAGCTTTCGTTAAGGAAAAAATAATATAATAGGCTGAGTTGATTTTTATGTAGCTTTTTGATAAAATACATAAAGAAAGGAAGGAAGATAAAAATGAAGAATGTTAAAAGAATAGGTATAACACTTTTATTATGCGCATTTATTCTGACGGCCTTTACAGCCTGTCATTCCCATAATCCTCAGTGGAGAATAGATAAGGACAGCCACTGGAAGGAATGCAGCTGCGGAGAAATCACCGAAAAAGGTGAGCACAGCTTCGAGGGCGATATCTGTACTGTGTGCGGTGCCGAAAGAAAGACGGAAGACGGTGTTCTTACGGATATAGGCGTGTGGAACGAGTACGGCGACTGGATTCAGTGGGTATATTATGACGAAGAGGGAAATCTTACGGGAGAGTCCTCTGCCGAGTACACCTACGATAAAGAGGGTAATAAGCTTACGGATAAGCTTTATGAGGACGGTCAGTTCGTGTCCTCGGGCGAGTATGAATATGACAGCGACGGTATGACCTTTAAAAAATACGAAACCGAGCAGTACGAGGACGGAAGTAAATGCGTATATGAATATAACGAAAGCGGTGACAACCTCGGCTATGTTCTTTATGACGAAGAGGGAAATGTAGCCGAATCCTACCGTACCGAATATTTGACCGATGAGGACGGAAATCTTACGGGAGAAAGGGTCTACGAAAACGATACACTTTCTCAGGAGATAAAATACGCTTCCGGTAAAAACGAGGAGGAGGAATTCCTTTATGCTCAGGAGGTAGCTACCTATTCTGAGGACGGAAGCAGAACGGTCGAAAAGTACGATGAAGAGGGCGAGGTAATTGCCGAGCTTTCTTATGATGCTGAGGGCAAAAAGCTTTATGAGTACGAGCTGGAATATTTCTTCGACGATGACGGCAATCACATCTCCACTGAAAAAAGAGAGGACGGAGAGCTTAAGCAGGAGATAATTTACGAGTACGACGATGAGGGTAATCTCACGACGGAAAAAACCTACGAGGGCGACAGACTCATAAAAGAGGTGCAGTACGCCGAATCGGAATATTTCTACTACGAGGCTAAGGTGATAACCTATAAGGAGGACGGAAGCAAAACCGTAGAGGAATATGACGAGAACGGAGAATTAATCGGATAAAAAAATACAGCAGAGCTGCGGTGTGGGTAAGCTCTGCTGTGCTTTTTTTATAAGGCTTTTTTCAGCAGCCGGGATGCACATAGGTGGCTGCAAGACCGCCCTGAGAGGTTTCTCTGTACATAGCGTTAAGGTCCTTACCGGTTTTATACATAGTTTCCACTACGGTGTCAAAGCTTATCTTTCTCGTAGTTGAAAGGAAGTTGGCAAGGGAAAGAGCATTAATAGCTCTCATAGCCGCTACGGCGTTTCTTTCGATACAGGGAATCTGTACCAGACCGCAGACGGGGTCGCAGGTAAGACCGAGCATGTGCTCCATCGCTACCTCGGCAGCATATTCTATCTGTCCCAGACCCATACGGAAAAGCTCACAGAGAGCTGCCGCCGCCATAGAGCAGGCTGTACCGATTTCAGCCTGACAGCCACATTCGGCACCGCTTATGGATGCGTTTGTTTTTACAAGATTACCGATAAGACCGCCTACGGCGAGCGCACGGCAGACATCGTCATCGGAAAAGCCTTTTTTATCCTGCATATATTTGAGAACGCTGGGAAGCACCGCACAGGCACCGCAGGTAGGAGCCGTCACGATTACTCCGCCGCCTGCATTCTGCTCGCTTACGGCGAAGGCATAAGCGCAGACCAGACGGTTTTCTCTCGTTATGTCGCTTTCGTCGATGTGGCTCTGATTAAAAAGGAACTGAGCCTTTCTTTCTACATTAAGGCCGCCGTCGAGAATTCCGCGGGTGGAAAGACCCTCATTAATGGCGTTTTTCATCGCCAGCCATATTTCGTGAAGGTAGTGCCATATATCCTCGCCCTCACATTCCTCCACATAATCGGAAAGGCGCATATTATGAGCACGGCAGTAGTCTACTATCTGTCCGAGAGTGCGCAGGGGATAAACATCCTCCTCGTCAAGCTCGGGCTTTCCTTCGATTACGATAGCTCCGCCGCCGACAGACATTATTCTTTCCTTGGCGATTTCCTTACCGCTCTTATGGGCGAAAAATTCCATAGTGTTTTCATGGGGCAGATTTTCGGTTTCTACGCTTCCGAAGACAAGATCTACATCGCAGTCTTCGAATACATCGAGAATAGCCTCGTCAGTCTTATGTCCCTTGCCTGTACCGGAAAGGGAGCCGTAAAGGATAACCTTGTAGCTGTCTGCGTCGGCATAGTTGCTTCGGAAATATCTTGCCGCCTTATCGGGTCCCATGGTGTGGGAGGAGGAGGGACCTCTGCCTATTTTATATAAATATCTGAGACTTTTCACTTTCTTTTCTCCTTAGTTTTGTTTCTGTACTACCTTATATTCATCGTAGGGTGTAAAGTAATGACAGCTGTCCATATTACCGCTGACATACTTCTCCATTTCATCCTCGTCGAGGTTTACGGAGCAGTAGTATTCGTCATATTCCTCGTCGTAGTTATAATAAGCACACTGTTCACAGCAAAGACTCATTTTTACACCCTCTTTCTTTAGTTATTATAAACCTGTAAGGAAAAATTATCAAGAGGTATTTTCAGTGCGCGCCGTCTCAGTCTGTAAAAATTTATGCAGATGTATACTAAGGGGCGGGGAGCCAAGCCCCTGTAGACAGGGACCTGCGGCGCCGCAGGCGTCACAGGTGACCGTTTACGGTCGCTTGGCTCCCCGCGCGTAAATTTAAAGCAGTCTTTTCCCTTAAAAAAACTTAACCTGCCGTTTTCACGGCAGGCAGAGAGCTTACTTTTAAATTATCAGTTGTTGTCGAGACCGAGGTTTCTTACCTGTACGGAATACTCGCTCTGGAACTGCTTGTTAACAGCGTTGATGTTGTCGAGACTCTGCATAGCCACATTTTGATAACCTGCAAGACCGTTTGTAACGAAGCCGCGTGCGCCTTCAACGATACCGATTGTCCATTCCTTGGCTCTTGCCTTAAGCTCTTCGCAGTCGGCTGTTGTCTTTGCGATCATTGCCTGAGTTTCCTGCTCTGTAGCAGTTTTGATCTGCTCGCTTCTTTCTCTTGCCAGGCGGGTGATGTTATGCTCCTGAACCATTTCTTCAGCCTGAGCCTGAGCGCGGGCGATGATTTTAGCTGCATCCTCCTGAGCTTTTTTGATAGTTTCGGAATAATATGTTTTAGCACTGTTTGAAATTTCTGTTTCCTGCTTACGTGCAGCAGCGATGATGGAGTTGCTCTTTGCAGTGGCATCGTTGATGATGGTTGCTTCTCTGGAGATGATTTCGTTAGCGGAAATGATTTCCTCGGGGAAGCGGCTCTGGATGTATTCTGCGAGCATAGCGATATCCTTACCGTCTACTATTCTCTTTGTTTTTGAGAAGAAGAATCTCTTACCTCTGGAAACGAGGCCTTCCATTTCTACTACGAGCTGGTCGAAATCCATGCTGCCCCATCTTGCTTCAGCGTCAGCTGCGCTGTAATCGCCGAAATCGGTAATTTCTTCGTATTCTTCCTCGTATAAGTCCTCCTCTGAGGAAACTACATCTTCTACTTCAAGGTCTGTTTCAAGATCGTAAAAATTTGACATTTTAACTTATCCTTTCTTTAACTTTTCTATTATATCCTTTGAAATTTCTGCCGGGATGAAAAGGGAAATATCTCCGCCGAGCATACATACCTGCTTTATCATGCTTGAAGACAGGAACATGTGGTCGGTATCAGCCGCCATAAAGACTGTTTCCGTATTTTCGTTAAGCTTTTTATTGATAAGAGCCTGCTGGAATTCGTCCTCGAAATCGGAAACGGCGCGAAGACCTTTTACGACTGCCGCGGCATTTTTCTGCTTGGCATAGTCGGCTAAAAGTCCCATATATGAATCAACGCTGACGTTTGGTATATCCTTTGTGCATCTTTTTATGAACTCTACTCTTTCCTCTACCGTGAAAGCGTAAGAGCCGATTTTGCGGTAATTGGACATAACGACAACTATAATTTTATCGAAAAGCTTGGCGCTTCTTTTGATGATGTCGAGGTGACCGCTGGTTACGGGGTCGAAGGAGCCGGGATAAACGGCTATTCTTTCTTTCATAAGTCCTCCTCCTTTTCGGGTATGCGGTAAAGGAAGAGACCTGTTTTACCGTATCGGTACTTCTTTTTCAGCTCGAAGTCTCCTGCCTTTTCGGGAAGAGAGTCACCGTAGGGCGCTTCACAGATGATAACACCTGTTTCCTCCATAACTGCCGGGACCTTTTCGAGTGCTTTTTCGAGTATACCCTTCGAATAGGGCGGGTCAAGAAGCGCAATATCGTATTTTTCCGTTCTTCGTGAAAGGAAGGCTACGGCATCGCTGTTTATCACTACAGCCTTTTTATCGAAGCCTGTGGTCTCAAGATTTTTCTTTATAACCTCGATGCTTTTTTTACTGCTGTCCACGATAACCGCGTTATCGGCACCTCTCGAAAGTGCTTCGATAGCGAGCTGACCGCAGCCGCCGAAAAGGTCTAAAACCTTGCTGCCTTCGACTTCAAACTGAATAATGGAAAACATCGCTTCTTTAACTATATCCGTTGTGGGCCTTACATCATCACCGTCTAAGGTAATGAGCCTTCTGCCTCTGGCGGAGCCTGTAATTACTCTCATGGCTACACCCTCCTTGGCATAGTAATTTAGTATATATTATCACACTTTTAAAGAAAAATGCAACAGTATTTCTGTTTTTTCTCTCTTTTTACTTAATTTTACATCCTTTTCGGGCATTTTTTGCTTCAGATAAACAAAATACGACTTTCTTCGGCTTATTTTTACAGACTCTGAGGCTTCTGATTATTGACATCGGACAAGATTAAGATTATAATTTCAGTATGAAGGAAAACATCATTTTACTTATGAAAGGAAGTTGATTTTATGCCCGGACCAGGTGGCGGAAGCTCAGGCGGCGGCTTCGGCGGCGGCTCCTTCGGCGGAGGCGGCAGAGGTTTTTCAGGCGGAGGCGGCTTCGGCGGAGGCTCCTTCGGCGGCGGATCTCATCATACACCGCCCCACAGACCCCATCATCACGGACCTCATTTTCATGGCCCCTATTTCGGCGGCTGGGGATGGGGCAGAAGGCGTTATGTCGGAGGCGGCGGATGTGTAACATTTTTACTGATAGCGCTTTTCATAATGTTCATCGGTATTTATATTTTTATACCTGAGGGTGATATTTTCGATGATCCCTTCGTGATAACTGACAGCTATGAAACGGAGTTTTACGATGAAGGTGTAATGCAGGACTATGCCGACGGAAAATACAAAGAGCATTTCGGTGATTTTGATAATTACGAAAATAATATTCTTTTGGTATTTCTTACCAATGAGGCCTGCGACGGTTATTACACCATAGCCTGGGTAGGGGATAATGTCAGGTATGAGATCAACGAAATGTTCGGTGAATACACGGAATACGGTGAGGCTCTTTCAAATTATGTCAATCAGGAATACTATGCTTATTCCCTTGATAAAGACCTTTCCATGGTGATAAACGAAATGACAGATAAAATCGTCTCTCTCGGCTTTTCCGATTCCTTTGAAGACGGCTTTAACGAAGGCAGTACTGCTCCCTCTGTTACGGATAACAGAACGAAGCTCGAAATGAATACACAGATGGTAGACGGTGCTCTGTCGGTGTTTACCGAAAAGACGGGTATACCCTGTGTAATAGTAATTGATTCGGCAGAAAAGGTCTTCGGGTGGACAGCTGAGGAAGATTTACCTGTATCTGCCGAAAACAGTGAAGAGCTGTTTTCAAATGGATCAGTAACAATTTTAGGCGGGGACTCCTCGGATATAGCCGTAATCGGCGGTGCGGACGGACCTACACAGATAAGAGTCGGCAGCGGTGTGAGCTATGTATTTATCATCGTGGTTGTGCTTATCGCTCTGGTTGCCCTCGGACTTTTACTTCGCCTTAAAAAGGGTAATAAATTTACCGAGGAAATAAAAGAGGAAAAGAGCAAGGGTACTCCGACGGGCAAGGATGAAAAACCGCCTTGGGAGCTGTGATATAACTGAATTACGGGCAGTCGCAAATAAGCGGCTGCTCTTTTATGTTATTTCATCGGTATAAATTATTGCTATTTTCTTTGTTTTATAGTATAATTAATTGATTATGTTCATTTAATAGCATTACTACCTGTTAAGGAGGCGGAAAAATGTTTGTAGATAAAGCTAAAATTTTTATAAAAGCAGGTAACGGCGGTAACGGTGCTGTTGCTTTCCACCGTTAAAAGTTTGTAGCCGCAGGCGGTCCCGACGGCGGTGACGGCGGCAAGGGCGGTGACATCGTCTTTATGGTAGACGATAACCTTTCAACCCTCAATGATTTTAAGTACAAGAGAAAATACAAGGCTCCTGCAGGTGCAGACGGTCAGGGCGGCGGACGAAACGGAAGAAAGGCCGAGGATCTTATTATCAAGGTTCCGCGCGGTACTGTTATCCGTGAAAGCGACAGCGGAGTTATTATGGCTGATATGTCCACAGATGAAACCTTTGTAGCCGCTAAGGGCGGTAAGGGCGGCTGGGGAAACAGACACTTCGCCACAGCGACAAGACAGACTCCCCGCTTCGCCAAGGCAGGTATGCCCGGTGAGGAATGGGAGGTAACTCTCGAATTAAAGCTTTTGGCCGATGTAGGTCTTTTAGGCTTTCCGAATGTAGGTAAATCAAGTTTTATTTCCGTAGTAAGTCAGGCAAAGCCTATAATCGGTGACTATCACTTTACTACTATTACTCCCGTTTTAGGTGTGGTATCCATGGGTGAAGGCTCTTCCTTCGTTATCGCCGATATACCCGGTCTTATCGAGGGTGCAAGCGAGGGTGTCGGTCTCGGTCACGAGTTTTTAAGGCATGTGGAGCGCTGCCGTATGCTTCTTCACATAGTCGATGTGGCAGGCAGTGAGGGCAGAGACCCTATCGAGGATTTCGAAAAGATTAATCTTGAGCTCGAGCGCTTCAATCCGGAGCTTGCCGAATGTCCTCAGATAGTAGCCGGTAATAAGATTGACCTTGCTACAGAGGAGCAGAGAGACGGATTCAGAAAATACATCGAGGATAAGGGCTACAACTATTTCGAAATGTGTGCACCTATTTTGGAGGGTACGAAAGAGGTTATAGATGCCGTAGCGGCAAAGCTCGCTACTCTTCCGCCCGTAAAAAGATACGAAAAGGAGGAAATACCTCTTGAGGCTCTCCTTAAAAAGCAGGATACGGGCTTTACCATCACAGTGGAAGAGGATGTCTATATCGTGGAGGCACCCTTCCTTATCCGTATACTCTGTTCGACTGACCTGGACGACTACGAATCTCTTCAGTATTTCCAAAGAGTGCTTATCTCCAGCGGTATCATCGAGGCTCTCCGTGAAAAGGGTATACAGGAAGGCGACATAGTAAGTATTTACGATTTCGAATTTGAATTTATGAACTGAGGAAAAAGATATTATATGGAAAAATTAACCGAAGCAAAATGTGATGTAAATATGCTCAGCCCCCTTAATCTTGCCTTCGTGGGAGATACGGTTTTCGACCTTTTCGTGAGGGAACGGTTAGTATGTGAGGCTAACCGACCCGTAAACAAGCTCCATAATAAGGCGGCAGGTATGGTAAAAGCCTCAGCACAGGCAAGAGCTGCGGAAAGAATAAGGGACAGACTTACAGAACAGGAGCAGGGTGTTTTAAGGAGGGGCAGGAATGCTCACATTAATCACAAGGCTAAAAATATGAGTGAGGCAGATTATCATCTTGTCACAGGACTGGAGGCTCTTTTCGGTTATCTTTACCTTAAGGGCGAAACAGACAGACTTAATGAAATTTTCGAAATGATTTTAGAGGAGGAAGAAGGATGAACAGCACATTCAGCGCAAGCGGCAGTAATGACGGCTTCTGGCTTATTAAAACTGCCGACAAAAAGGTGAACGTAAAGGGTGCCGCCTATCTCGATCTTATTCTTTGCGATAAAAAAGGTGAAATCAGCGGTAAGCTCTGGGATTACAGCGAGTCGGTACACGGAGCTTATAATGCAGGCGACCTGGTAAAAATAAGAGGTACCGTCACACAGTTTAACGGTAACGACCAGCTCCGTATCGACCGAATAAGAAGGGTGAACGAGACTGACGGAGTGAATATAGCCGATTTCGTTCCTACGGCAGAATACAGCGGTGAAATGATGCTCGGACAGATAATGAATATTATCGCCTCGGTAAAGGATGAGGAGCTTAAGCATCTTACCTTCGCTCTCGTTAAGGACAGAGAAGAAAAAATTCTCTTCTGGCCCGCCGCCTTTAAGCTTCATCACGCCATAAGAGGCGGTCTTCTCTACCATACTCTTTCCATTCTTAAGCTCTGTGAGGGCGTATGCAGTATTTATCCTGCCGTGGACCGTGATTTGCTTATGTGCGGTGCCATAGTTCACGATCTTTGTAAAATCGATGAGTTTGAAATCAGCCCTGCAGGTCTCGTAACGGGCTATTCCGTAAAGGGTGAGCTTTTAGGCCACCTCGTTATGGGTGCCGTTAAAATCGAAGAAAAGGCAAGACAGTTGGGTATCGACTCGGAAAAAGCTATGCTTTTACAGCACATGGTTATTTCTCACCACGGCGAGCCTGACTTCGGTGCAGCAGTAAGGCCTATGTTCCTCGAGGCAGAAATTTTAAGCGAGCTGGATAAATTAGACGCCACTATTAATGAAATTACAAGTGCCACGGCTGACCTTAAGGAAGGTGAATTCTCCCAGAGAATGTGGGCACTCGATAACCGTAAGCTTTATAACCACGGCAGAAAAGAGGTAGTGGTTAAGGCTAATTTAGAATAAAAACTATACCGCACAGCAAAAATGTGCGGTATTTGCTTTTAGGGCAGGGGCCCTCTCCGTCAACCCGGCGGTTGCCACCTCCCCTTTCAGGGGAGGCTGTTACAGCTCTCCTGAAAGGAGAGCTGTCACAAAGTGACTGAGAGGTTGTTTTTCGGTAGAGCAATGCTCGCCCCCCTACGGGAAAGCGATGTTTAGGGTGAAGCCTTTTCATTAAAAACTACCTTTGACTGAAAAATTGCGGACTTTCCGATTGTTTAATATGCGAAAGGAGGTTGAAAGTTATGTATTCTACAGCCGGCAACGAATACATAGAAGAGATAATCAGAAAATATTCATCCTCGATGCTGAAGACAGCTTTTTCCCTGCTTAAGTCCACGGATGATGCAGAGGATGCGGTACAGGAGGCTTTTATAAAGCTTTTGACCAAGGCTCCCGAATTCGAAAATGACGAGCACAGGAAGGCCTGGCTTTTACGGGTGACGGTAAATATAAGTAAAAATATGCTCAAATCCGCCAAAAGAAAAAATCTGCCCTTAACGGAAGAAATTCCCTACATGGAAAAAAGCGACGAGGTTTTACCTTATGTACTCTCTCTCGATGAAAAATATAGGGTGGTAATACATCTTTACTATTACGAAAATTATTCTATCAAAGAAATAGCGGAAATATTATCTCTGCCTGCCGCTACGGTGGGAACGAGGCTTTCACGGGCAAGAAAAATGCTCGAAAAATCATTGAAGGAGGATTTCGGAGATGAAGTTTGAAGAAAAGTATAAAAATGAAATCGACTCTCTTTCCTTTTCGTCTGACTGTGAAGAACGCTTCATCGAAGCTGTGAGTAAGGCGGAAAAGAATACTAATTATTCGTTTATAAGTAAAAGAAAAACATTTATTGCTCTTGTTGCGATTGTTACTGCTATGATAATTTTATCTGTAAGCACTACGGCAGAGCCGACATCATATACTCCGGATGCTACGACCGTACAGTATCAGATATCAAACAGCAATTTTGAGGACAGATGGAAGCCGAGCAGAAAATTTCCGAAAACAAAAGGGAACGAAGAATATTCGTTTACTGTTTTAGGTATTGCTTCCGGAGAGTTTATCAATAACTGCGACGGGTTTTCGGCGGATGTAACCAAGGATTATTTCGTTACTGCTGTCAGTGGGCATAACGGAGCTGATCTCAGACTCGAAAACGGGCAGTTTCCTATAAAAATAACTCCGCTGATTTACGGCAGTGAGCCCTGGGTAACAAACAGCAGTACGCTGTGTAAGGATACGATAGTTGCAGAAAAAAACGGAGTTATATATTATTTCTTTGATACATCCTTCCTCGAAAGATATGAAGGAAGAACAGTCTGCTTTGCTTCTTACGAGGGGGATACGCCATCGTCGGAAATTTTCGTTATGGACGAAAACGGAGTTATTTCTTTGAAGCAGGGATACGGTTTTCTCAATGACTGTGAAAAATTCGGCTGTATAACAGAGTTGCCGAGGGATATATCAGACACACACCCCGAAATAGCGGAAGAGTGGCTTCTGAAGGATGTTCTTTCCGAACTGGACTGATAAAAAAATATTTTAAAAGCAGGCATATTTCCTCTTTATAAACATAAAACAGATGTATTTCAGTTGATACCAACTTTAACACATCTGTTTTTCTTTTCAGAAACAATCCTTATTTATTTGTCTTATTCTTGTAAAGCTTATAGGAATAAGCTAAAGGAACGAGAAGCATTATCAATACCACCGGAAAGAAAATCCACGGATTTTCGAATACAGCCGTGGCGCAGATTACCGCACCGCCTAAAACCATAATCCTGCCTGCGAAACGGTGGGTCTTGACCCAGTTTTCCTCGTCGTTCAGCGTCCAGGGAATTCTCAGACCGAAGGTGTAATTCTGTCTCGTTTTAGGCATATAGTTTCCGAGAAGGATGAAAAGTATACCCATAAACATTATTATGATGAAGCCTATTTTTATCTTGCTTCCGAGAGCATAGGCGTAGGTCATACTCATCAGCACAAGAGAAAGTAAGGGTATAATCCACAGAACTGTAGCGAACGCTTTATCGGAAATGTTCTTCTTTTTCGGGTCGGCATTAGTGGCGAGGATGCACAGCAGATGAATCCCGAGAATTATAAGGGGCAGACCGAAAACGGCAAAGGCCTTACTGCTGTAGCCGTTAGGCTGATTATCCGTACCGAAATGGGTGGCTATCTCGGCAGGAAGTCTGTCCCATAAAATAAGTCCTGCTATTATGGGAAGAAGTGTTATTGCGGATGTGAGAATAATGGTACTTTTGTATTTTTTAAGCATTTTCACCGTCTCCTTTCAGATCAGTTATCCATAGCATAATTTCCTCTAAAACGGAAGCATTCAGCTCATAGTATATGAATTTTCCGTCTCTTTCATCCCTTATCAGGTCAGCGTCCTTAAGGACGGAAAGATGCCTCGAAATCGCTGCACCGGACACGGGAAATTTTTCGACGATGTCACCTGCGGACATTTTTCCTTTTTTCAGAAGATTAAGTATTTCTCGCCTTGTCGGGTCTGACAGAGCTTTCAGTGTGTTTTGCAGTCCCATAAAGAAGACTCCTTTCATTTAACATTTCACTTAAGTGTTAAATGTATTATAGCACGGGAATATATGCTTGTCAATAGGGGAGAAGGATTTTTTTAAATTTATGAAGCGGAGGGAGGCGGGGAGCCAAGCCCCTGTGGACAGGGACCTGTGGCGCCTGCGGCGCCGCAGGTGACCGTTTACGGTCGCTTGGCTCCCCGCCTCCCTCCGCTATGTAAAAGTAAAGAGAAAAACTTAACCTGCCGTGATTGACACGGCAGGCGTAACTTTAATTTATTCATTTACTTCTTCAGGTAAAATCTCAGCCTTTACCTTACCGATTCTTCTTTCCTCTACATTGAGGATAGTGAACTTTATGTTTCCGAAGGTGATTTCGTCCATATCTCCGTCCTTGGGAAGATAGCCGAGACGGCTGATAATAAATCCGCCGAGAGTATCGTAGTCGCCCTCGGGAATTACGTCGCCTAAGAGCTCGTTAACCTCTTCGATAAAGGCTGTTCCGTCGATAGTGAAAAGGTTTTCGCTTTCCTCTACGATTTCCTCTTCCTCGTCATCGTATTCGTCACGGATGTTACCCATAATGGCTTCGACTAAGTCCTCTACCGTAACGATACCTGCCGTACCGCCGTATTCGTCTACTACGACGGCCATCTGTACTCTTTTTTCTGTCATTTCCTCAAACAGGTCACCGCAGTTTTTACTTGAAGGTACATAATACGCTTCACGCATAATATCTGACGGCCCTTCGTTTTCGGGAAGAGAAGAAGAGATGAACTTGAGAAGGTCTTTTATATAAACGATACCGATGATATTATCCTGATCCTCGTGATAAACGGGAATTCGTGAATAACCGTGCTCCATGGAAAGCTTTACCACTTCCTCGAGAGAATCCGTATCCTCGACAGCAATCATATCCGTTCTGTGGGTCATTATGTCTGTAACGTCAATGTCATCGAATTCAAAGATGTTGTTTATCATTTCCTTCTGGATGTCTTCGATGACGCCCTTTTCACCGCCGACGTCGACCATCATACGGATTTCCTCTTCGGTAACCACTTCTTCGTCAGCGTTGGGATCGAAGCCGAAAAGACGGACTACTGCATTTGTCGAGAGAGAGAGGATTTTTACGAAGGGCTTTGTGAACTTTTTTACTACGAGAAGAACGGGTGCTACTGCATAGGCGATTTTTTCTGGCTTTTGCATAGCCATTCTTTTCGGTGCCAGCTCGCCGAGAACGAGCGAGAAATAAGACATTATAACCGTAATCAATACTACGGAAACACCGTTTATCACACCTGCGGGTAAGGAGGGTGCGAGAGTCAGTATCCAGTCCGTGAGAAGGGCTGCGAAGGTGGTGGAGGCGCTGGCCGATGTAAGGAAGCCTGCCAGAGTAACACCTATCTGAATGGTGGAAAGGAAATTGCTGGGGTTTTCCGTAAGCTTTCTGATCTGCTTTGCTTTTTTGTCGCCTTCTTCAGCGAGCTTGTCTATCATATTGTCATTAAGAGAAATGATAGCGATTTCGCTCATAGCAAAGAAAGCGTTCACAAGAACGAGAACAAATAATAAGAGAAGATTAAAAATTATACTGCCGGGGTCATCCATAACGGATATTGCTCCTTTCATAAAGAAAAAATAATATTTGTAAAGATAAGCTTTACTTTAATTTATGATTATACTGCAAATGTGCGGAAATGTCAATGTTTAGGGCGGTAAATAAAGAGCAATGGCCGGGATTTTGCAACAAAAAGCCCATTAATGTTTACCTCAAATAAAAAACAGCGGAAATGTATTACTACATAGCAAATCAGAGCAAATAAATAACAAAACTTGTTCACATACTTTTAATTGCTATACGGAAAAAACTGTGTTAATCTTTATAGGTATTAATATTTTTGTGGGTGAAAACTATGAAAGAAAAGCTCGGAAAGAAAGTAAGGGCAGGCGCTCCCGCTGAGGAAAGAATGGATCTCTGTAAGCCTATGATTTATCAGAACCCCATCCTTATGAAGGTTCTGGCCTGGCCTGTAGCAAATGCCCGTAAGATAATCTCACATTCCCATATAACGAGGATAAATACGGAAGGTCTGAAGGGACCCTTTATTCTTGTCTGCAACCATAACGCCTTTTACGATTTTTATATAATGGTAGCTGCGACGAAGCCCTTTACGGGTGTTTATCCTGCGGCTGTAGACGATTTTATCGGCAGAGAATGGTTTCTCCGTATGGGCGGCTGTCTGCCGAAGAGAAAATACACCAGCGACCTTAACACGGTCAGACAGTGTATGAGAGCCATAAAGGACGGTGAAAGCTACGGAATTTTCGCCGAGGCAAGATATTCTCTCTGTGGTGTTACCGAGATGGATGCGGTTACCGATGCGGTAGGTCAGCTCGTAAAGCTTATGGGCGTGCCCTGCGTTACCTTTACCTCAAAAGGACATCACATTTATGACCCCTTCTGGGGAAATCATAAGAGCCGCCACATGAAGAGAACAGAGGCTGTTTTAGAGCAGATTTTCACGGCAGAAGAGGTTAAAAATGCCTCCGTCGATGAAATAAACGCTAAAATCCGTGAGCATATTTATAACGATGACTGGCGCTGGCAAAGCGAAAACAGAGTAAAAGTCACCTATAAAAAGCGTGCCGAGGGTCTCCATAAGCCTCTTTATCAGTGTCCTCACTGTATGACCGAATATAAGATGAATTCGAGAGGTGCCGTGATTTACTGCGAAAGCTGTAAAAAGAGCTGGTATCTCAATGAGTACGGTGAGCTGGAGGCAGACAGCGGAGAGACCGAATTCAAATATCCTTCAGACTGGTACAAATGGGAAAAGGAGCAGGTGGAAAAGGAGGTCAGAGAGGGCAGATACCGCTTCGAGTGTGACTGCCATGTAAATGACCTTCCGAACTCCAAGGGCTTCGTCCGTCTGGGCAGAGGTAAGCTTGTTCACGATATGGACGGCTTTAAGTTAGAGGGCATCCGTGATTATGACGGAGAGAAATTCTCTATGAAAATTGATTCCGCCGTACAGAACTCCGTTCATGTGGAATATAGCTACAGATACGGAAACGGAAGGGACTGTATCGACCTTAATACTCTTACGGATACCTGGTATGTCTTCCCCGAGAACTGCGAATTTTCCGTAACCAAGGTAACCTTCGCTACGGAAGCGATTTTCAAAGAGGTATGGCGAAAGAGAAAAGAAGAAAAAAGCAGATAATAAAACAGAGAACGTTCCGTGTTTTTTGCGGAACGTTCTTTGTTATGCTTACATAAATCTTTTTCTGAAAATTTCTATGGCATCTTCTTTAGAAAAGCCTCCGGGAGAGAATTTAAAGTTATTCGGTACGGTATCGTAGCGGCTGCAGTAAGAAAGTATTTCTTCTTCGGTCATCCTGATTTCAGGCAAGGCTGTCAGTTCACGGATGATGCTTTTAAAGGTTTCCTTGTCTGTTTTCATTATTGAAAAAACTTTTTCAGTTTTTTCCTTTTCATATTTTTCGCTGCGGTCGATAAATTCATCCATAAATGCTGTGCAGGCTCTGCCGTGGGGAAGGTCATAATTTTCTGTAAGGATGTAGCCTAAGGGGTGAGGGAAGGCAGTGCCGCAGTAGGCGAGGGTGATGCCTGCGTAGAGAGAGCCGTAGTAAAGCCTTTCTCTCATTTCTTCATCGGGATTTTCCTTTGCTGAGTGAAGCCGGAGAAGGCCCTGCCAGATAAGCTCGATAGCTTTTTCACCGAAGAGAGAGGGAATGTCGGTGCATTTTACGGACATATAGCCCTCGATGGCGTGTGCCAGAGCGTCGAGAGCAGTGGAAACGGTTACTGAGTAAGGCATAGAGTGGGTGTAGGTCGGGTCAGCAAAGGTGAGACGGGGGAAGCAGTCATCGGGAGCGATGCTCTTTTTTCTGCCCGTTTCGGGGTCGGTAAGAACGCTTACCTTGCCTACCTCACTGCCCGTTCCCGAGGTCGTGCCGATAAGAACCGCAGGGAGAGCCTCATTTCTTTTTTCTGAGGAATAAATGTCGTAAAGAGTAAAGTCAGGGTTAGCCGCGTAAACGGCTACAGCCTTCGACGCGTCGAGAGGTGAGCCGCCGCCGATACCGATGACGAAGTCCGCACCGAAAGCTCTCGCTTTTGCGGCAGCCTCGAAGCAGTGGTCCAGACGGGGATTAGGTCCTATTCCGTTATAAATGATGCTTTCGATGCCTTCTTTTTCCAGGGCAAAGAGTATGTCCTCGAGAGCGCCGCTTTTTACGGCACTTGAGCCGCCGGTTACAATAATACATTTTTTTCCGAAGGCGGCTAAAAGAGAGCTGTTCTTTTTTACACAGTCCTTACCGCTTACTACATTGACAGGTATTTTAAGATTAAAGTCCATTTTACTTTTTCCCTTTCAGCATAATCAGTATAAAAGTATTATATCAAAGTAATAACTTTCCTGCAAGATTTATTTGTAAAGACTTGAAAAATCTTACGATATAGTATAAAATGAATAGGATATAAAAGTATTATCGGTTTTTATTGTCTATTTTAATGAATTACGGTGATTCGGATGAAATGCAAGGGTAAGATTTTTAAAATTATAGCTGCCGCTGTTATTCTTACGGCTGTCCTTTGCTCCGGATTTTTTCTTTACTCGAGGGAGAAGCGTTATGACTTTACGGAAAAAAGCTTCATTTCCATGGATACGGTAATTACGGAAAAAATCTACGGAGAAAACAGCAGTGCATTTATCTCTCCCGTGTTCAGTATCGTTACGGGCCTCGATGATACTATATCGAGATTTAATGAAAGCAGCGCAGTTTACGCGCTTAACACAAAGGGTGAAACCTCCGACAAGGCTGTAGCGGAAATTTTAAACAGCATCCTTCAGATAAGTGAGGATACGGACGGTGCCTTTGATGTAACCGTAGGTGAGCTTTCCGATTTATGGAGTATCGGCAAGGAGGGAGAAAAAATCCCCTCGGAAAAGGAAAAAGAGGCTGTTCTCGAAGAAGTCGGTTACCGTAAAATCAGTATCGTAAAGGGAAAAGTTACCTATGACGGCGGAGAAATTGACCTGGGTGCCGTAGGAAAGGGCTTTGCCTGCGACCTGATAGAGGCTTATCTTTCCTCTCAGAAGGTGCAGGGCGCTGTCGTATCTGTAGGCGGAAGCATCTTAGCCTACGGAGACTACAATAAAAAGGGCGACAAATGGAGTATAGCCATAAGGCATCCGCGCTCGGAAAATGAGTTTTTAGGCATAGTCAGACTCGATGAGGGCTTCGTGTCCACCTCGGGAGATTATGAAAGATATTTCGAAAAAGACGGTAAGCGCTACCATCATATTTTCGATGCCCGTACGGGTATGCCCGCTTCCTCGGGTCTCGTCAGCGCTACGGTAGTGGCCGAGAGTGGTGTTCTGAGTGATGCGCTTTCTACTGCCTGCTTTATCGTCGGCGAGGAAAAGGGTAAGGAATTATTGGAAAAATACGGCGCTTCGGCTGTTTTCGTAGACGAAGAAATGAATGTTACCACCGTGGGAGAAATTGATTTTGAAAAGCAGTAAGCTACTGAAAAAAGGAGATATCCTTATAATCCTTTCCCTTGTTACCCTTTCACTTGTATGGTTTCTGATTACCTTTATCTCCTTTAGTGAAAAGCAGCAGGTAAGGGTTTATCTTGACGGGGAAATCTTTAAAACCGTAGAGCTTTCCGCTGTGACAGACGAGGAGATAATAGCTCTCGACGGCTGTGAAATAAAAATCACCGGAGAAGGCGCCTGCTTTCTTCGCTCGGACTGTCCCGACGGTTTTTGCGTGAAAAGAGGTATGCTGACGCGAAGCGGTGATGTTATGGCCTGTGTTCCGAAGGGAATAACCGTGGAAATAACGGGCGGAAAAGCCGTAGACGGAATATCGTACTGAGGAAATGTAAATGAAAACTAAAAAACTTACTCTGCTCTCCCTTCTTTCTGCACTGGCTTTGGTGCTTTCCTTTATGGAGAATATGCTCCTGCCCGACATACCCTTTCTTCCCGTCGGAGCTAAGCCGGGACTTTCGAACATCGTTACGATGTTTACTGCGTCCCTTTACGGCTTTTCGGGAGCTATATATATCACGCTTATAAAAGGTGTTTTCGCTCTTATTACCCGCGGAGGAACTGCGGCGGTTATGAGCCTTTGCGGCGGTGTTCTTAGTACGGCCGTAATGTGTCTTATGATAAAAAAAGAGGGAAAGAGCCTTTCATATATCGGCATCGGTGTCCTTTCGGCGGCGGTGCATAATATGGGACAGCTTGCAGGTGCCTGCTTTATTACGGGTACGGCCTCCCTTTTGTCCTACGGTAAATACCTTCTTCTTTTCGGCCTCGTTACGGGCTTTGTTACGGGAACGGTTTTAGAGGTGTCTTTACCGAAAATAAAAAAGGTAATAAATCAGAATTTTAATGTAAAGGAGAAATTAAAATGAGCAAAAGGCTTGACGGAGTTCTTACTGCCGTAAAGCGCGGCCGCGGCGGTGTAGCAGTTGCACACAACAAAAACACAGCCGATATGCCCGTGGAGAGACTTCCTGTTCCCGATAAGGTAGTCCTTTCCATGCAGCAGCACATAGGTGTACCCTGTACTCCCGTGGTTAAGGTCGGTGACGAGGTGGCAGTAGGACAGGTGATAGGTGACAGCGATAAGTTTATTTCTGCACCCATTCACGCCACTGTTTCGGGTAAGGTAACGGCTGTAGGCGACATAAAGCTCGCCAACGGTATCATTACCAAGGGTATCACTATCGAAAGCGACGGAGAAATGAGACTTTATGAGGGCATAAAGCCTCCCGTCGTAACCAATAAAAAGGAGCTTTGTGATGCGATAAGAGCTTCCGGTGTGGTAGGTCTCGGCGGTGCCGGCTTCCCCACACATGTAAAGTTCAATCTTCCCGACGACAGCAAAGTAGACACTCTTATCATCAATGCTGCCGAATGTGAGCCCTATATCACCGTAGACTACCGTGAATGTATCGACAATACCAAATACATCATAAAGGGCGTAGAGCTTCTCAGAGATATTTGCGGCTTCAAGCAGATTATCATCGCTATCGAGGATAACAAGCCTCAGGCCTTCAAGGACCTTAAGGCCTTCGCTGACAGTGATAACGATGCAGACGATACCATCAAGCTGATGACTCTTAAGTCAAGATACCCCCAGGGTGCAGAGAAGATGATGGTACTTTCCGCTACGGGCAGAAAGGTGCCTCCCGGAAAGCTTCCCTCCGATGTAGGCTGTGTAGTAATCAATGTAGCTTCTTTAGCCTTTATCGCGAGATACGTGGAGACAGGTAAGCCTCTCGTTTCCCGTTCCATTACCGTAGACGGCTCGGCAATCAAGGAGCCTAAAAACCTCCGTGTACCTATCGGTACTAACATTCAGGATATCATCGATTACTGCGGCGGCTTCAAGGCAGAGCCGAGAAAGATTCTCTCGGGCGGCCCGATGATGGGTATAGCTATCTGTGATACCAATGCTCCCATCTGTAAGCAGAACAATGCTATCCTCGCGTTCGCTGACAGAAAGGATCTCATAAAAACCGAAAGAGAATGTATCCGCTGCGGCAGATGCGTGGATGTATGCCCCATGAGTCTTATGCCCACTCTTATCGAAAGATATGCGCGCATAAAGGACGGGGAAAAATTAAACGATATCGGCGTTATGGTGTGTATGGAGTGCGGCTCCTGTGCCTACGCCTGTCCGTCCGGCAGACCTCTCGTTCAGTATATGAGACTTGCCAAGCAGGTCGTAAGAGAAGGAGGTAAAAAATAATGAGTAAAAAGCTTACCGTAAGCCCGTCTCCCCACGTGCGTTCAAAGGAGACAACCACGGGCATTATGCTCGATGTTATTATCGCTCTTATTCCTGCTCTGATTATGAGCGTTTACTATTTTGGCTTGAGAGCTCTTCTGCTTACCTTCGTTTGTGTGGGCAGTGCGGTCCTTTCCGAATATGTCTGCCGTAAGGTGATGAAAAGAAATAATACCCTCGGCGACCTGAGCGCCGTCGTAACGGGTCTTATCCTTGCACTTAATCTGCCCTCATCTCTTCCCTTATGGATGGGAGCTCTCGGCAGCATCATAGCCATCGTAGTGGTTAAGCAGATGTTCGGCGGTATCGGTCAGAATTTCGTAAACCCCGCTATGACAGCGAGAATTATCCTTATGGTGTCCTTCCCCACAGCTATGGCTCATTGGGTGGCACCCTTCGCAGGAAGCTGGAGTCCCGACGCTGTTACAGCCGCTACACCTATGGCAGTTTTAGCAGGCGTAGAGGGCGGAGATGTTTCCGCAGTAGCCGATGCACTCCCCTCGCTTACGGGAATGCTCTTCGGTGCTCACGGCGGCTCTATGGGTGAGGTTTGCTCCCTCGCACTTATCGCAGGCGGTTTCTATCTCATCATCAGAAAGGTAATTTCTCCCATCATTCCCTTATGCTTCATCGGTACTGTAGCAGTATTTATGCTTATCGCAGGCAAGGGCAGTCTCGAGTTTACCGCCTATCAGCTTCTCGGCGGCGGTCTTATGCTCGGTGCATTCTTTATGGCTACAGACTACTCTACCTCTCCTCTTAATAAAAAAGGAAAGATTATCTTCGGTATCGGCTGCGGTCTTATCACATCCGTTATCCGTATTTTCGGCTCACTTCCCGAGGGTGTATCCTTCTCTATCATTCTTATGAATATCCTCGTTCCCCATATCGAAAACCTTACACTGTCAAAGCCCTTCGGCTTCGTTAAGGAAAAGAAAGGGGGCAAGGCATAATGAAAAGATTAAATCTTAAGGATGTTCTTATTCCTACAGTGGCTCTTCTGGTTATCTGTCTCGTAGCGACAAGCCTTTTAGCCTTTACGAACAGCATTACTGCTGAAAAAATAGCTCTCAATGCCGTAGAGACAGAAAATGCCAGCCGTAATGTGGTTCTTCCCGGTGCGGTCTCTTACAGCGAGGTTACCGAGACTGAAAACGGCGTTACCTACTGTACGGGCTACGATAAAATCGGCAACGAAATCGGTTATGTCTTCACCTCGGGCGCCAAGGGCTACGGCGGAACGGTTTCCGTTATGGCAGGTCTCGATAAAGAGGGCAAAATTCTCGGCATCGAAATCCTTTCTCACAGCGAAACTCCCGGTCTCGGCGCAAATGCCGTAAAGGACGATTTCAAGGGACGCTTTGCAGAAAAAAGCGGTACTCTTACCGTAGACAAGGTTTCAAACGACGGTCAGAATATCCAGGCTATAACAGCTGCTACCATTACCTCAAAGGCAGTGGTAAGCGCAGTAAATACTATTACGGAGACCTTTGCGCAGGTTACGACAGGAGGTGGCACTAATGGCTAAGCTTACAAAAGAATTCTCAAAGGGCATCATAGCCGAAAACCCTGTTTTAAGACTCGTTCTCGGCACCTGTCCTACGCTTGCTACCACTACATCTGTAGAAAGTGCCGTCGGTATGGGTCTCGCCGCATCGATAGTTCTGGTTTGCTCGAACATCGTTATTTCGGCACTGCGTAAGGTTATTCCCGATAAGGTAAGAATTCCTGCCTACATCGTAGTTATCGCTTCCTTCGTTACCATCGTTCAGATGGCGGTAAAGGCTTTCCTGCCTTCACTTGACGAACAGCTCGGTGTATATCTTCCCCTTATCGTTGTTAACTGCATCATCCTCGGCAGAGCTGAGGCCTTTGCAGGTAAAAATCCCGTTCTCGCTTCGGCAGTTGACGGTCTCGGAATGGGCGTAGGCTTTACGGCAGCTCTCTTCCTTATGGGCGCAGTCCGTGAAATCTTCGGTGCAGGTACCTTCCTCGGTACAGGCGTTCCCTTCCTCGAAAGCAATCCGATGCTTATATTCATTCTTCCCCCGGGCGGCTTCTTCGTTTACGGTATCCTTATGGCGGCAGTTAACCGTATGGCTGAAAAGAAGGGTAAGCCCAGAGCAGAGCTTCGCGGCTGTGAGGCTTGTCCCATGGCACAGAGCTGTGCATTAAAAAAAGCAGATAAGGAGGGTGCAAACTGATGACTAAAGAGCTTTTTTCCATTCTTTTGACGGCTATTCTTACCCAGAACTTCGTTTTAGCCAAGTTCCTCGGTATCTGTCCCTTCCTCGGTGTTTCCAAAAAGCTTAACACGGCAGTAGGTATGTCTGCGGCAGTTATCTTCGTTATGGCTCTTGCTACAGCTGTAACCTATCCTATCAATAAGCTTCTGCTCGTTAAAAACGACCTCGAATATCTTCAGACTATCGTGTTCATTCTCGTTATCGCCGCCCTTGTTCAGCTGGTCGAAATTATCCTTAAAAAGTATATCCCTGCTCTTTACAATGCTTTAGGCATTTATCTTCCTCTTATCACAACCAACTGTGCCGTTCTCGGTGTAGTTATCCTTAATGTGGATGAGGGCTATAATTTCGCACAGTCTATGTTCAGCTCCTTAGGTGCAGGCCTCGGCTTTATGCTGGCTATGGTAATGTTCGCAGGCGTCAGAGAAAGACTCGAAAGCTGCGATGTGCCTAAGTTTATGCAGGGTCTTCCTATTACCTTGGTAGCGGCATCACTCGTTTCCGTTTCCTTCCTCGGCTTTACGGGAATCGTCGAAAACATCTTTGCATAAGGAGGTAATAGAATGAGTCAGATTATTATTGCTGTAGTAATTGTGGCGGCTATCGGACTTATTGCAGGTCTCGGTCTCGCTGTTGCTTCCATAGTTTTCGCCGTACCCGTAGATGAAAAGGCGGAAAAAATCAGAGAATGTCTTCCCGGTGCCAACTGCGGTGCCTGCGGCTTTACAGGCTGTGACGGTTATGCCGCCGCACTTTCAAAGGGTGAGACAAGCGAATGTAATCTCTGTACTCCCGGCGGTAACGACACCGCCAAGCAGATAGGTGAAATTATGGGTCTCTCCGTAGGCAAGATTACACCTATGGTTGCCGCTGTTATGTGTCAGGGCAACAGAACAAATGTAGAGGATAAGCTGGAATACAGCAGTGTAAAATCCTGTAAGATGGCTACACAGCTTTTCGGCGGTCCGAAGAACTGCGTTTACGGCTGTATCGGCTTCGGCGACTGCGCTGAGGTGTGTCCCTACGATGCTATCTTTATCTGTGACGGTGTGGCAAGAATCAATCCCGACAAATGCCGTGCCTGTAAGAAGTGTATCTCCGTATGTCCGAGAAATCTTATCGACCTGTTCCCACTCGACACTACGAAAGCTGCTGTTCTTTGCCGTAATCACGATAAAGGTGCTCAGACCCGTAAGCAGTGTAAGGCGGGCTGTATCGGCTGTATGAAGTGTGTAAAGGCCTGTCCCGTAGAAGCAGTAAGCATCGATAATTTCTGTGCTACCGTAGATTACGATAAATGTATCGGCTGCGGTAAATGCCATGAGGCCTGTCCTGTAGGCGCTATCGATATTTACACTATTAAAAAGCATTTCTGATAAAAATAGCTCCCGATGTAAAGTCGGGAGTTTTGTTTTAAGCAAAAAAAATCATATTTTTCGGTTGACATATCGGCTGTCTTATGATATTATCTCTTTATCGCTTTACTACGATAAAGAAAAGGAGAGATAAAAATGACAGCACAATTAGCAGCATTCATTCTTTATTTTGTTGTTGTCCTGGGCATTGGTGTGTTCTTTATGTTACGCAGCAAGGGCGCAGGTGAAGAAGAATATTTTCTGGGAGGACGCTCTATGGGTCCGTGGGTAACGGCTATGAGCGCGCAGGCCTCGGATATGAGCGGATGGCTTCTGATGGGCTTCCCGGGCAGCATTCTTGCATTCGGTATGGGACAGGTTTGGATAGGTATAGGTCTTGCGCTCGGTACCATCGCTAACTGGATTTTCGTGGCTAAGAGACTCCGTAATTTCTCTAAAGCAGCTAACGATTCCATAACTCTTCCTCAGTATCTGACTAATCGCTTCGCAGCTACAAGTCCCGCACTTCAGATTATCTGTGCCGTGGTTTTTCTGGTGTTCTTTACTGTTTATGTGGCATCAAGCTTTGTGGCAGGCGCTACGGTTCTTACAAGCGTCGTTCCTCAGCTTGAAGGCAAGGAAGGTCTGGCACTTCTCATATTCGCTCTTATCATCATAGCATATACCTTTTCAGGCGGCTTCAAGGCTGTTTGCTGGACCGATTTCTTCCAGGGCCTTATGATGCTCGTAGCTCTGATGGCAGTTCCCTTTGTTATCCTTGCCACTAAAGAGCTTAATGCTGAAGCTCTTGATTTTATGGGTGCTGACGGTGTTATGAATACCTTCGGTGCCAATCCCTTCGATGCTTCACCTCAGGACATTATATCGGGTCTTGCCTGGGGTCTCGGATACTTCGGTATGCCTCACATTCTCGTAAGATTTATGTCTGTTAAAAAGGCCTCTATGATAAAGACATCATCCACCGTGGCTATCGTTTGGGTTATTCTTTCTCTCGGTGCGGCCATTGCTATCGCTATTATGGGCAGAATGCTCGTAGGTGCGGAGCTTGTAGCCCAGGGTAAGCAGGCTAATATATTCATCGTTCTCGTCGGCGATCTCTTCCCCGGCTTTATTGCAGGTATTCTTCTGTCGGCTATCGTTGCCGCAGCTATGAGTACAGCCGATTCACAGCTTCTTGTAGCTTCTTCATCCTTTACCAGTGATATTTATAAGCCTGTATTCAGAAAGAACGCTTCCGATAAGGAGGTACTCCTGATAGGCAGATTGGTAGTAATTATCGTTTCTACAGTAGCTTTCTTCATCGCTAACAGTAAGGGCAGCGGCGCTCAGGCTATTATGAGTATGGTTGAAAATGCCTGGGGCGGTTTCGGTGCGGCCTTCGGTCCCGTTATTATTCTTTCTCTCTTCTGGAAGAGAACATCCTATAAGGGTGCTATCGCAGGTGTTATATGCGGAGCGGTAACGGATGTGCTGTGGCTCATTTTCCTCACCAAGTCCACGGGAATTTATGAAATTCTTCCGGGTTTTATTGTAGGCCTTCTTGCCTGCATTATTGTCAGCCTTCTCGATAAGGCTCCCGGCGAAGAGGTTATTAAAATTTTCGAAACAGCTACAGCTGAAGGATTTGACGAAGATTAATAAACAGAAAAGGGTCCGAGGTTACTTCGGACTCTTTTTCTGTTTATTTAAGGTTTCCGTTAGCAGGTCCGTCCAAAACCCGTCCGTTCTCGGTAAATCTTGACCCGTGGCAGGGACAGTCCCAGCTATGCTCCGCTTTATTATATCTTAAGGCACAGCCGAGATGAGGGCATCTTTTGGCTGTAGGATAAAGGTAGCCGAGAAGGCTTTCTGCTCCGTTTACGAAAATTTGCGGCGTGAGCATACTGCGCGAGGGAGAGAAAATCTCAGCGTAGGGGTTTTTCTTGCCCGTAATAAGGTCACTGAGAAGCATCGCTCCCCACATAGCGCCCGTCATACCCCATTTGTTGAAGCCTGTGAGGGTGAAGAGCTTATGGGTGCTTTTCGAGTAAGAGCCGATGTAGGGCATAGAATCGAGGCTCATACAGTCCTGAGCCGCCCAGCGGAATTTCTCCTGCGCTTTGGGATAGAACAGATTAGCTTTACGGCGAAGCTCTGTGTAGCTGCCGCCCTTTTTTCCTGTACGGTGGTCGCCTCCGCCGAGAAGAAGGAGATTACGGTAGTTGCGGAAGGAAAGACCTTTTTCCTTTTCATCGAGATACATTCCGCCGATTTCTTCTGCATTATCCAGAGCAATTACATAAGAGCGATGCTGATATAGCTTCAAGGAGTAAAGACCGTGCTTATTGATAAAGGGAAAATGGGTGGCTACGATGACATTTTCCGCCTTTACGGAGCCTTTTTCGGTGACGGCTGTGTTACCCTTCATTTCGATGACGCGGCTGTTTTCATAAACATTAAGGATTTTTGCGATTTCGGAAATAAAGAGCAAAGGATGAAACTGTGCCTGGTTTTCTGTTTTTACCGCACCTACGGTGGAAAAAGGGAGTGAAAGTCTTTCCGAAAAGGAGCCTTCCGCCCCAATTATATGAAGTGCGTTCAGCTCATCCTCAATTTTTTGGCGGCTGTCGGTGGAATAGATGTAGTTATCCTTTATTTCAAAGTCACATTTTATGTTTTTTGAAAGCTCTCTGTATTTTTCCAGAGCGAGACGGTTTGTTTCATAATAGGCTTTCGCTGTCTCTGCTCCTTTTTTTATAAGCTCGGAATAAATGAGTCCGTGCTGAAAGGTTATTTTGGCGGTGGTGTTTCCCGTAGTGCCGCTACAGATTTTACCGCTTTCGAGAACTACTGAGGAAATACCTTTTTCCTTGAGAAGAAAAGAGGTAAGCATACCTGCCATACCGCCGCCGATGATAAGCACATCGGCTTTTATATTTTCGTTAAGAGAGGGAAAGGAGGGAAGAACGGCTGTTTCGTGCCACAGAGAAGACATATAAGCACCTCGTTTTTTTATTTATGTTTTGAGCTTTGAAGAGAAATATTCCTTTTAAAGCCTTAAAAAACATCTTCCCTTCTATCTGGCACTTATGGCTTTTAAAATACAAAACCCTCACCGAAGCGGTGAGGGAATCGTATTAAACTAAAGAGAAACAGAAAGTGTCGAGTAAGCAACAAAAGAAAGAAAAATGTTGCACTCAACACTTATATAATACAACTGTTTCTTCAGATTGTCAAGAGCTTTTTAAGCATTATCTGCAGGACGGATGGGTTTTATAATTTTTTTATAGATATAAGAGAAGCAGAGCAGTGTAACAGAAAGGGACATTACCTCGGCTATGGGGAAGGCGAACCATACATTATTGAGAACACCTGTCTTTGAGAGAAGATAGGCGGCAGGAAGAAGAACCACTATCTGACGGCAGAAGGAGATAATCATAGAGAAGTAGCTTTTTCCGAGGGCCTGGAAGGCTGAGCCGAGATTAATGCAGACACCTGCCAGAATAAAGCTGGTGCTTATGATTTTCAGTGCGGGAACACCGAGCTCCATCATTTCCTCCTTAGCGTCGAAGAGACGGAGCATCTGCTCGGGCATAAGCCACATCATAATCATACCGAAGGCCATAATTGAAACTGCTATTATACAGCTGAAGCGGAGACATTCGGTAATTCTCTCCTTCTTTTTGGCTCCGTAGTTATAGGCGATGATGGGAATAACGCCGTTATTAAGTCCGAAGATAGGCATAAAGATAAAGGACTGAAGCTTGAAGTAAACACCGAAAACGGCAGCAGCAGTAGTGGTGAAGGAAAGAAGAATCTTATTAAGTAAAAAGGTCATAAGAGAGCCGATACCGACCATAAGCACGGAGGGAATTCCGATTTTATAAATATCGCCGATGATTTTAAAGTCGGGACGGAGATTTGAGAAGCGGAGATTGATTTCCTTGTTTGCTGTTTCGTTTATGATTATACCTACGATGAAGGCTACAGTCTGACCGATAACCGTGGCTACGGCAGCACCCTTTGCTTCCATACGCGGGAAGGGTCCGATGCCTAAAATGAACAGTGGGTCAAGAATTATGTTTGTTACGGCACCTGCCAGCTGAGTAGCCATAGAGAGGGTGGTTTTGCCCGTAGCCTGCATAAGTCTTTCCATCATTACCTGACCGAAAAGTCCCATGGATGCGATACAGACCACGGAAAGGTAATCCACACCGTAGTTATAAATAGGACTGCCTTTTTCTACCTGTGAGGCGAAGAAGATTTCCGTACCGAAAAAACCGAAAAGGGCGAAGAGAAGGAAGCTGAACATAGCCAGAAGCACGCCCTGTGCGGCGATTTTGTTCGCTTTTTCGAAATTCTTTTCACCGAGGCTTCTGGAAAGAAGAGCGTTTACACCTACACCCGTACCCGTAGCCACACCTATCATAAGATTCTGCGCGGGGAAGGCAAGAGAAACGGCTGTAAGGGCATCCTCACATACCTGTGAAACGAAAATACTGTCAACTACATTATAAAGTGCCTGAACGAGCATAGATACCATCATAGGAAGAGACATAGTGATAACGAGCTTTTTTACGGACATAACGCCCATTTTGTTTTCCTTGTTCATTTTAACCTCCGTGATTTTAAAGTCTGAGTCTATTATATCACTTTAAAAATTATATTTCCACATATTAAGGGAATTTTCTTGTTTAATTTGTATGGTTTTATTTTTTAATTTTTGTTTATTTTGCTGTAGTCTATGGTTAATTTAACAAAAGGGCGAGGGCTTTTTTTGTTACAGGCTACAAAATAGTTTTTTAGAAAAATTTTCCTTTAAAGTATTAAAATAGTGTGATATAATTTTTATTATAAATTTCCTCAGGGAGGTATGCAAAATGAAAAATGCAAAAAGATTAATTGCGGTTATTCTTTCCTTTGCGATGGTGTTTTCCCTTATGGGTACCGTCGCTTATGCAGAAAGCACGAAGGCAGAGAGCGACATCTCCTTCGCTGTTCTTTCGGACCCTCACTATTATCCCGATTCACTTACGGGTGATAACTGCGAGGCCTACAGAAATTTCTGCTCCTATAATCTGAAGCTGTATGCTCAGTCGGGAGATATGGTCAGAACAGCCATAGAGTCTATGCTGGCAAGAAATCCCGGTCTGAAGTATATTCTTGTTCCCGGTGACCTTACCAAGGACGGTGAGCTGGAGGGACACAGAGCACTGGCTGAGATTTTCAGAGAGTACGAAGAAAAATACGGCGTGGAATTCCTCGTAACGGTAGGTAATCACGACATTAATCAGAAGCTTTCCTCTACCTTCGAAAACGGCAGAGAGGAGACTGCTCCCACGGCTACGGCCGATGATTTCCGTGAGATTTATGCGGATTTCGGCTATGATCTTGCCTTCACAGAATACGCAGAAAAGGGCGAAAATGTAAGAGGACAGCTTTCCTATGCTGCGGATTTAATGGACAGCGAGGGTAACTGCACCTACAGACTTATCTCCGTAGACACCTGTATGTACTCCTTTGATGAGCCCTCCAAGGAAACGAGAGGCGAAATCACTGAGGACACCATGAATTGGATTAAGGAGCTTACCGACGAGGCTTATGCCGAGGGAAAAACTCCTTTTGTTATGATGCACCACAGCATCGCTCCGCACATGGATGCCGAGCTTTCTGTTTTTCAGATTTTTCTTCTTAACGATTACCTCGATGTAGCTGAGAGCTTTGCTTCCTGGGGCATAAATTATGTGTTTACGGGGCATCTTCACAGTAACGATATTTCATCGGTAGTAAACGATGACGGACAGGTTATCTACGATGTGGAAACCTCCTCGGTATCCGACTATCCCTGCACCTACCGTGAGGCGAAGCTTACGACCTATGCCGACGGCAGAACAGAGCTTAAGGCTGATACGGTAGATTTCGATGAGGGTGTTCCCTTTACCTGGGACGGAAAAACCTATGAAAGAGGTACATATAAATATGTGGCCTTTTCGGAATATGCCTGTGACTCCGAAGCAAACGGCGGTGAGCTTTCGGGTACGGGCTATGTTATGAGATTTTTAAGAGGCGGTCTCGGTGAAGGTATCCTTAAGGATATAAGAGAGACGGGAAGCCTTGAGGCTTATCTCAAGGGTCTCGGTGTGGACATAGAAAAGATACTCTTCGATTTCCTTTCACCCTACATCGGCGACGGAATAAAAATCGGTAATCTCAAAATATTCAGCACCGATAATCTTATGTGGTTCATAAATGACCTTTTGGACCAGATTTATGACCTTTACATAAAGGATGAGACTGCACTTCTCGACCTCTGCAGAGAGATAATCGATGAATTTATGGCTATCGAGGTTTCCGAGTATCCCTGCGAAAAATTCATCGACACCTTCGGCTTCGGCGACAGAAGCAAGCCCGGCACCTTAGGCGACCTTGTTATTTCTGCCGTATGCTATCTTTACAGCGGTGACGAGGACACATCCGACGATAAATTCGTAACCGATGCCATAAAGAATTTCGACAGCGGAAATCTCATCAATACTGTTTTTGATAAGCTCGTCGATCTTCTTTTACATACCCTTATCGAGGATAATATTCTCGGTAAAATAGAAATCCGCACCTACAAGCTTCTTTCCGATGAGGAAATAATGGATGTAATGGGCAAGGGTATAAACTATCTTCTCAAATCTATCCTTAAAAACGACCTTTCATATATGAACCTTATCGACTGCATTTTCGACCTGGGCATACTTCCCTACGAAAGCATATATGATATTCTCGATAAGGAGCTTTTACAGAAATATCTTACACAGAGTCAGCTCGAATCGGTAGGTATTTATATAGCAGGTCTTCTGACTGACCTTACCGTAGATGAGGACCCTGCAGTAAAGAATGACTCCCACGCACTTCTCACAAATGAGGAAAGGGAAGTTTCCGTAACGAGAGAAAATTACCGTCTTCCCACAGCCGTAACCGTTACAATGGGCGAGGACAGCAGCAAGGAGGCCTTTATCTCCTGGTACTCCAAATCAACTCTCAGCGGTGACATAGAGATTTACCGTGTTGACAGCGAGCCTTATTTCAGAGGCGAAAATACAGTTACGGACGAATTTACCGTAGAGACGCAGACCGAAAGAGTTTTACGCTCCTATCCCGGTATAGATATCGGTATTATCGGCTTCTTCCCTGCTGAATTCGAAATCAACAGACATGTGGCCACTCTCAAAAACCTGGAGCCCGGCGCGACTTACTATTTCCGTGTAGGCGATGCCGAAAGAGATTGGTGGAGTCAGACGGGTACGGTCACTACGGCAGACGGCGGCAAGGATGTAACCTTCCTTCATTTGGCCGATCCCCAGTCGCAGAACGAAAGACAGTACGAAAGAGCCTGGCAGAAGGTCCTTTCCGCTGCTACAGAGCTTTATGATGAGGATTTCATTATAAACACAGGTGACATAGTAGACCACGGTGACAATTCAAAGCAATGGTCCTGGGCTCTCGATACGGGCGCAGATTATCTTATGAATACCTTTATGATGCCTGCTACGGGTAACCATGAGGGTAAGGGCACCAACGCCACGGTCAACTACTTTACCTTGCCGAATCTTCCCGAGCAGGATACGGCAAAGGGTGTCTACTATTCCTTTGATTATAACAATGTTCATTTCGCAGTTCTTAATACGGAGGACCTCGATGAGGATGAGGGTATTACGGACAGACAGCTCGACTGGCTGAAAAAGGATATGCAGGAAAGTGATGCTCAGTGGAAGCTCCTGATGCTTCATAAGGCTCCCTATTCTCAGGGCTCACATTACAAGGATGACGATGTCTGCGAGATCCGTAACCAGCTTAAGAATCTTATGCCAGAGCTGGGAATAGATATGGTATTCCAGGGTCACGACCATGTTTATATGCGTACAGGCTCTTTAGTCAATAACCGTCACACGGCTTACGATAAAACATATCTTAACTATAAGGGTGACATTTACAGAACTCAGGTTCTGCCCGAGGGCACTACCTATGTTATTTCGGGTACATCGGGTGTAAAGACCTACATCCAGAATGACGAGAGTAAAACGGACAGATACTTCCCCCGTGCTGAGAAAATCCTTTCCGTGGATGCACCTATGTTCTCGGCAGTAGAGATAGTAGACGGAATCCTTTACTTCAACGCTTATTCCGTAACCGAGGACGGCGCTGAGAATGTGGACCGCTTCGCTATTCAGAAGGATATTACACAGGGTACCGTAGAAGAGGGCTACACAGAGGATGAGGACGAAGCATCCGTTTCACCTCTTATAAAGCTTCTCACGGCGGTCAGAGCGATTATGGAAAAGGTAGTAGCTTTTATAAAGGCATTTTTACCCTTCGCTGAATAACATACAAACGCCCGATGCTGACGCATCGGGTGAGGTTTTTTACGGGAAGGCTTTACTAAGCTGAGGCGGGGGCCAAGCGACCGCGGTGCGGTCTCCCGGGGTCGCCTCGGGGCGGCCCCGGGCCCTGTCTACAGGGGCTTGGCCCCCGCCGGTCGGTTAAACCGCTGCGTAAAAGGAAAAGGCCACGGAGTACCCTTCAGGTAACCGTGACCTTGCTTTTATTTTTTAACCGTATTTTTAAAGTAGATTATCTCACCGCTTATGTTATGGATAACACCGTCTAACTTTTTTCCCAGACCGTAGTAGTTATCGGTTTTATAAAGGGGGACAGCCACACAGGAGGAGATAAGGAGCTGTTCAGCCTCCTTGGTGCGGGTGGATAAAGCGGCTATTCCGTCGGATTTTTTCAGCAGGGAAATGAGAGAGTCGTATTTTTTGCTTTTGAAAGAGGTAAAGCTTTCCTTGCTTGAGGAGGTGAAGGTGCTTAAGATATGATAGGCTCTGTTACCCGTGAAGCTGAGATCCGTCAGCGCTATCTGATAGTCGCCCTTTCTGACTCGCTCTCTGAGAGTTACCTCGTCGGTAGCTTCGGCATAAACAGTGAAGGAAACGCCTAAAACTGACTGCCAGGACTGCATAAGAGTTCTGACGGTATTTTCGTTTTCCGTCGAGCAAAGGACCGTTACCTCTATGCCCGTCTGCTCCGCTTCATTCAGACCCTTTTTGAAGACCGTGAGGGGACTTGGGTTATAGTATCTGTCCGTCTCCTTTCTGTATTCGCTGAATTTAAGCGTGCCTGTAAGGAAGGAATCGGGGATAAGACCTGAGGCGGTACATTCACCGAAGGTATCCTTCAATACGGAATAATCGAGAGAGGAAACGATACCCTTTCTGATGTTTTCGTTTTTAAGAGCCTCGTCACCGCAGTTGAAAATAAGAGCAGTTACCGAGGAGGGGAAGGTGTTTACCGTGTAATGCTTCTTTTCGGAGAGTATCTCAGCCTGCTCCTTGGTAAGAGGAGTAACGGAGTAGGTGCTGTCGGTGAGCTTTTTCAGACGGGTAGGCTGCTCGTTATTCATCGAGTAGTAAACGGAAGCAGGCATAACCTTGTCTGCACTGTGATAGGTGTCGCTCCTTCTGACTGAAATCGAGATATCGTCTGCCCAGTTATTGATGTAGAAGGGTCCGTTATAAATAAGGTATCTGGTGGCAAGACCGTATCTGCCGCCTGTTTTTTCGAAAAATTCCTCGTTACAGGGCATACAGTAGCTTTCGAGAAGTGTATAAAGAAGGTCGGGGTCAGCCTGAGAAAGGGTAATCTGTAAGGTGTAGTCGTCGAGCGCCTTTATACCTAAAGCGGAGGAGGGGAGAGTGCCCTTGTAAACCTTTTTAGCGTTTTTTATTGAAAAAAGGCTGTCGGCGCCGGGCGAAAGAGTTTCGGGGAGAAGAGCGCGGGTCAGACCGAAGGCGAAATCGTGAGCCGTCACACGGGCGTCGAATTCCTCCTTGTAGTTTTCGCCGATTACCTTACCTGCTGCAGAGGTCACCTTCCATTTCATATCCTGTCTGAGATAAAAGGTGTAGACCGTTTCTTTGGTATTTGTTTCCCATCTTTCGGCGGCGGCAGGTACGATGCTTCCTTCCTCATCGATGGCGACAAGACCCTCAAAGCAGTTAGCGATAATATTTTTCGCTCCGATATCATAAATTATCTGTGGGTCAAGATAGCGCGGGTCCTTGTCGATAGGATATACGAGCTGAGCATCTGCACCCTTATCTGAGCCGCAGGCACAAAGAGAGAGGAGCATAAAAACCGCAAGGGAAAGACATAAAAGTTTTTTAAGCATTTTTTTCATTCCTTAATCTATTAAAATGTAGTAATTTTCTAAAATCGAAATAACCTTTCATTCTTTACTGTTATAATAAAGGGTATGAATTCTTGATCCCTGAGGAGAGTAAAAAATGAACGGTGTACCGAGTATAATTATCTATGCGATACTGATACTACTTATTATATGCGTTGTTCTTTTGGTTTTGTTGCTAAAAAGGAAAAATAACGGAGAATATGAGAGACTTTTTGAGCAAAATGAAAAAACAATGGAAAAAATTGACAGAGTGGTTACCTCTGTCGAGGGCAGTGTCCGTGATGAATTCAGTAAAAGCCGAATGGAAAATAATGCCGCTGCGGGTCAGCAGAGAAAAGAGCTGACTGCCGCTTTTTCGGATATGAATGTTATTCTTCGTAAAATGACCAATGATAATTACGAGAATAATATAAAAATGAATGAGACCATCTCCCGTAATCTTCTCGAAATGCGAAAGGGCAACGAGGAAAAGCTGGAGCAGATGAGACTGACCGTAGACGAAAAGCTTAACGAAACTCTTACCAAGCGTCTCGACTCCTCCTTCAGAACCGTAAGTGAGCAGCTGGAGAATGTCTACAAGTCACTCGGCGAAATGAAGGTGCTTTCGGGAAGCGTAACGGAAAATGTGACCTCCCTTAACCGTATCCTCACCAATGTAAAGGCGAGAGGCACCTGGGCAGAGGTACAGCTGGAGGGTCTTTTGGACCAGACCATTCCCGGTATGTACGACAGAAATGTTATGACAAATCCTTCTTCGAGAAATATCGTAGAGTTTGCGGTGAAAATTCCCTCGGGCGAGGATAAAAATGTCATAACCTGGCTTCCTATCGACTCCAAGTTCCCTATAGAAGCCTACATCCGTCTTTGTGAGGCAGCTGACAGAGGCGACACGGTACAGGTTGAGCTTAACAGAAAGGCTCTCGAAACCACGGTTATCAATCAGGCCAAGGAAGTAAAAAAATACATCAACGAGCCTGTAACCACGCCCTTTGCTATTCTTTATCTGGCTACAGAGGGGCTTTACAGCGAGATTATCTCCTCGAAAAACGCTATCGCCGAAAGGTGCCAGAACGAGTGGGGAATTATGATAGCGGGACCGAGCACCATAACTGCTCTTCTTAATTCTCTCTCTATCGGCTTCCGTGCCATGGCTATCAACGAAAAAGCCAAGGAGGTACGAACTGTTCTTGCCGCCGCAAAGGTGCAGTATGAAAAGTTCGGAACGGTTCTCGAAAAAGCGAAAAAGAAAATCGAGGAAGCGGGAAAGAGTCTTGACGATGCAAAGAGCAGAAATGACATCATTCAGAAAAAGCTTCGCACCGTAGAAACGATAGATGCTGTCGAGGGTGCGGAGATATTGGGACTCGAAGAATAATTCCGAATTGATACGAGGTATTTATGTATAACAGAACTTACAGAGAAGTCAACTTAAAAGCAATAGAACACAACTTCAACCTTTTGTCGGGCAAGGTTGCCGAGGGCGTAAAAAAATGCGCCGTCATAAAGGCTGATGCCTACGGTCACGGCGCTGTACCCGTAGCGAGGGTGCTGGAGGATAAGGCAGACTATTTTGCCGTAGCCTGCTTCGATGAGGCTGTGGAGCTTCGTCAGGCCGGTATAGCTCTTCCCGTGCTTGTTCTTTCCTATATCTGGCCCGGGAATTTCGGTGAGACCGTGGAAAAGGATATCACGGCTACCGTTTACACTCTCGACGATGCGCTGCTGCTGAATAAAGCCGCAGAGGAAAAAGGAAAAAAAGCCAAGGTTCACATCGCTCTGGATACGGGTATGAGCCGTATAGGATTTCCTCTTACGGAGGCCTCGGCAGAGATAATAAAAGAAATAACGGAGCTTCCCTGTCTTGACACAGAGGGAATCTTCAGCCATTTTGCCAAGGCTGATATGGAGTGCGACAGCTATTCCGAAGAGCAGATAAGGCTTTTCGACGGCTTTCTTTCTCTTCTGGAGGAGAAGGGAGTAAAAATACCTCTTCCCCATCTTTATAATACGGCAGGTCTTTTCCGCTTCGAGAATAAATATCCTATGGTGAGAATGGGTATCGCCGTTTACGGAATAAACCCTATGGATTATCCCACCGAGGATGCAGGTCTTATCCCTGCCATGGAGGTTAAAACCCATGTTATTCACGTTCACGATGTGGAGGAGGGCGAGGGCATAAGCTACGGTCACACCTATGTGGCTGAGAAAAAAAAGAAAATAGCCACTCTTTCCGTAGGCTATGCCGACGGCTTCAGACGAGTCCTCTCAAATAAGGGCTATGTTCTCATAAGAGGCGAGAGGGCTTATGTAACGGGCAAGGTATGTATGGACCTGGTTATGGTGGATGTAACGGATATAGAGGATGTAAGGGTAGGCGACGAGGCAGTGATAATCGGTAAAAGCGGCGACAAAGAAATCTCTGCCAACGATTACGGTAAAATGTACGGCTCCTTCGCTTACGAGGCTCTTTGCACCTTCTCTCCGAGAGCAAAAAAGATTTACAAATGAGGTTGAAAAGATGATAAGATTCGAAAGTGACTACACACAGGGCGCAGTACCCGAAATAATAGAAAAATTAGTCGAGACAAATTTAGAGCAGACTCCCGGCTACGGCACGGATAAATACTGTCTTTCTGCCGCAGAAAAGATAAAAAAGGAAATCGGAACAGAAAATGCCGATGTTCATTTTCTCGTAGGCGGTACACAGACAAACTATATCTTTATCGCCAGTGCCCTTCGTCCTCATCAGGGAGTTATCTCTGCCTGTACGGGACACATCAATGTTCACGAAAGCGGCTCCGTAGAGTCTGTAGGACATAAGGTTATCGGTCTTCCCTCCGAGGACGGAAAGATTACCGCTGCTCAGGTGGAAAAGACAGTAAAGGACCATTACGCCGACCCCACTTTCGAGCACACTGTACAGCCGAAAATGGTTTATATTTCGTTTCCGACGGAAAACGGTACTATCTATTCCAAAAAGGAGCTTACTGACCTTTACTCCGTTTGTAAGGAAAATGACCTTATTCTTTTTATCGACGGTGCGAGAATGGGCTACGGTCTGGCAAGCGATAAAAATGACCTCACATTAAAGGATATAGCTTCTCTCAGCGATGCCTTTTACATCGGCGGCACCAAGGTAGGTGCACTTTTCGGTGAGGCTCTCGTTATTACCAAGGACAGCTGTAAAAAGGATTTCCGCTACATAGAAAAGCAAAAGGGTGCTATGCTTGCCAAGGGCAGACTTTTAGGCTTACAGTTCGATGTTCTTTTCACCGACGGTCTTTACCATAAAATCTCCCGTCACGCGGCAGGGCTTGCCATGAAAATCCGTGAGGCCTTCCTTTCAAAGGGAATAGAGCTTTACTACGATTCTTATACAAATCAGCAGTTCCCCATCCTTACCGATGAACAGCTTGCAAAGCTTAATGAGCATTTCGTTTCATCCTATTGGGCTAAGACAGGCGATAAAACCGCTGTACGCTTCTGCACCAGCTGGGCGACACCTAAGGAGGATGTAGATTTCCTCATAGAAAAGATAATGGAGCTGTAAAATTATGAGAATGAGAAAAAAGAAAAATCTCGACACCAGACTCGAGGCGGTAAAGGATTACATACTTGACCTGCCTTTGGGCGACGAGAGAGATTTCAATAAAGCCATCGAGGAAAAAAGCCTTATTGATTATAAGGAAATTTTCGGTAACAGTAACCCGGTGAGAATGGAAATCGGCTGCGGAAGAGGACAGTTTGCTATGGAGATAGCTAAAAGACATCCCGATGTGAACTTTATCGCCGTGGAAAAGGTGCTGAATGTTATCGTTTTAGCCTGCGAAAAGGCTAAAAAAGAGGGTCTGACGAATATAAAATTTATCTGCGGGTCTGCGGAATATCTTCCGAAGTTCATCCCCGAAAAGAGCATAGAGCTCCTTTATCTGAACTTCTCCTGCCCCTATCCTAAGGCAAGATATGCCAGACACCGACTTACACACCGCTTCTTCCTGGAAATTTACCGTAATTTACTCAAGGACGGTGCTGAAATTCATCAGAAGACAGATAATATGCACTTCTTTGAGTTCTCTATCGGTGAGCTTTCACAAAGCGGCTGGAAGATAAAAAATGTTTCTCTCGACCTTCATAACAGCGACTTCGAGGGTAACATCGTTACCGAATACGAAAAGCGCTTCTCCGATCTCGGTCAGCCTATTTACAGGCTTGAGGCCTGGTATTGATAAATAAAAAAATGAACAGAGGTAACGCCTCTTGTATTTGAAAGGAAGGAAAAAAATGAGTAAGGTTAAAAACGAAGCAAAAATCAAAAATCCTCTTATTGTAGCTGTCCGTGAGCAGCTGGAGCACAGAGCCACCTGGCTTTATCTTCTTTGCGATGAGGCGAGCAAAAGAGGTCTCGACCCCAAGGATTTCGGCTCAGCTGCCGTTAAGCGCTGCGGACTTATGCAGGGCGCAGGTCTCGTAGAAAAGGGCAAAACAGACTCTCTCAAGGGCCTTCGTAAGACTCTTTTCACAAAGCCCGCACAGTGGGTTTTCGAAATGGATGTAAAAAACTGCACAGACGACGAGCTGGAAATTCACTTCCACTACTGTCCTCTCGTAAAGGCATGGCAGAAGGCAGGCTGCAGCGATGAGGAAATCGCTATGCTTTGCGACATCGCTATGTGCGGCGACAGAGGTATCGGTGAGCGCTACGGTGCAGAGCTTGATTTACCCAAGACTATTGCTAACGGTGATGACATCTGCCATCTGAGATATCATAAGAAATAATTTGTAAATCGCAAGAAAAAACACTTTTTTCTTGCGATTTTTTTGTATATGTGATATAATTAACATATTCAATAAAAGGTGGTGTAGCTTATGGTTGTATTGAGTTTGTTTGACGGTATCGCTTGCGGTCGAATCGCCCTCGAAAGAGCGGGTATACATATTGAAAAATATTATGCATCTGAAATAGAACCCAATGCAATAAAAGTTGCTGAAACTAACTATCCTGACATTGTTGAAATCGGAGACATAAGAAAAGTATCTTATAAAAACGGCGTTTTAAAAACGGAGAACGGCGATTTTTATGTCGGAACCATCGATTTTATTTGCGGCGGAAGCCCTTGTACGAATTTTTCGTCGATTGGTTATGCGAATGGTATGACATCTAAAGCTGTAGATATAGTTACGCTCGAACAATATATGGATTTAAAAAAATCAAATGCCGTTTTCGACGGTCAATCGTCCCTCTTTTGGGAATATATCCGAATTTTAAGAGAAGTAAACCCTAAATATTATCTTCTTGAAAATGTTGTTATGGCTAAAAAATGGGAAAAAATTATTTCGGAAAACTTGAAATGCGAGCCTATTCGTATAAACAGTTCTTTGGTATCTGCACAAAACAGACCAAGGTTATATTGGACTAATATTTCGTGTAGTGTATTTCCTGAAGACAGGGAAGTTTCTATTGAGGATATTTTAGATGATTCATCGGATGATAAAGATGTGTCGCATTGTTTAACTGTCCAGAGATGTATGCCTAAATTGATAAAAAAATATGGGTATATACCTGAAAAATTTAATGCTTACAATGCATCTGCGATCGAAAAAAAGGCGTGTGCATTATCGCGGGGAAGTATGGTAACATCGTCTTGTGCTACTTTGATGTTTGTAAATAATGAGGATGGATGTCATATTGTAAAAAACGGTGTACTTAACGATAAGTATAAGGTGAGGCTTAAAGACGGTAAATATAACATAAGGAAACTGTCTGTTTTAGAACAGGAAAGACTACAGACATTGCCGGATAATTATACGGCAGTTGCCGGTATCAGCAACCAGAAAAGAAGCGAAATGATTGGTAACTGTTGGACGGTAGATGTAATTGCACATTTGTTTTCTTTTATAAGCGACAGAAGCAGGGGAATTGCGATATGAGTGAGAAAGTTTTAATTAAACGAATAGAGGCAACGGACAAAAGTACTGTTAATCTTTCCGCTAAGGAAGTTCGTCAGCTTCACAATAAAATCGTATATGCTTATGAAACACAATTAAAACCTTATGGTGTAAAGAAATTGTGGAGAGACGATATTGCTTCTTACGAGGATTTCTCGGATGAAGAATTTATTAAACTATTAGACGGAAAAGAGCTGCAGTTAATCTTTTTGTTGAAGCACATTAAATGTTTAGTGCACAAAGATGCTGTTTCTGCTTTTGTAAGAAAGTATTTGCCTAATGCAGCTCTCGACCAACAAGTAAGGCATCTGGGGACTCAATTAGGATGGTTTGTGCTAAATAAATCTCATAAAATTCCTGACACAGAAGTGAAAGTTCCCAGCGGATATAATTATTTGGTATCTATTGATACACCTAATCCTAAAGTGGTAGCAATTACTTTGAAAAGAGCAGGGAGATTATCTGCGAAAAATTTCGAAGAATTAAAAATGGCATACGGAAACAAGTGTGCAACTTGTGGAGCTGAAGCCGGAAAAAAGGATGTAAGAGACGGTTCTGTTGTTACATTGGAACAAGGGCATATGAATCCAAGAAAGCCATTAACATTAGACAATACTATTCCTCAGTGTAAATACTGTAACAGTACATACTTGGATTACTTTCAATTTAATGAATACGGAAGAGTTATAGCTGTAAATAATCCTGAAATTTTATTAAAATCTCCACGAGATATTCAGGATGAGATGATTCAGGTTTTGCTTGAAGAACGAAAAAAATATTGATTGTAAAATTTGCATTTCATTTTAGTGCTTTTGCTTTTGCAAAGGCACTATTTTTTGCCCAAAAATAAAAAAACTTATAAATTTTTCTTAATCCTATTGAGAATGGGCAAAATTTATTATATAATAAATTATTACAATGAAATATTATGCCCCTTTATACTTTTTTGAAAGGAAAGGAGAAAAATAGATGTTATTTTCACAGGATATAGGTATAGATTTAGGTACAGCCAATACCCTCGTTTTCGTAAAGGGTAAGGGTATAGTTATACGCGAGCCCTCGGTGGTCGCCATCAATGTAGCCTCGAGACCTGCAAAGGTAGTAGCTGTCGGCACCGAGGCAAAGGAAATGATAGGCAGAACTCCCGGCTCAATCACCGCTATGCGCCCTCTTAAGGACGGCGTTATTGCAGATTTCGATGTTACCTGCGAAATGCTTAAAAAATTTATTCATAAGGCTATGGGCGGCTCCTATCTTGCCAAAGCAAGAGTAGTAATCTGCATTCCCTCGGGCGTTACGGAGGTAGAAAGACGAAATGTTCACGATGTAGCTATCGAGGCAGGTGCCAAATATGTAAGCCTTATCGAGGAGCCTATGGCTGCGGCTATCGGTGCAGGTCTTCCCGTGGGACAGGCCATGGGCAGTATGGTAGTGGATATCGGCGGCGGCACTGCCGAGGTTGCCGTTATCTCTTTGGGTGACATCGTATGCTCACGCTCGGTAAGAATAGCAGGTGACAGCTTCGATAACGCTATCAGCCTTTATATAAAGAAAAAATATAACCTTCTCGTCGGTGAAAGAACAGCCGAGGAAATAAAAATTAAAATCGGCTCTGCTACGGAATATGAGGGCGAGGGTAAAATGGAGGTCAAGGGCAGAAATCTCCTCGACGGTCTCCCGAAAAGCATCACTATCACAAGCGAAGAGGTCAGAGAGGCTCTCAAGGACTCCGTTGACCAGATTCTTGATGCTGTAAAATCCACTCTCGAAAAAACTCCTCCCGAGCTTTCGGCCGACATTATGGAGCACGGTATCACCCTTACGGGCGGCGGCGCTCTTCTCAGAGGTATCGATAATCTCATTTCACAGCAGACGGGTATGCCCGTAAATGTTTCCGATAATCCTCTCGACTGTGTCGTAGACGGTACGGGCATCTATCTTGAATCTGATGTGCTGGGCGCCAACGGTAAGAGATTTTGACACGGAATATTTCCGCCGGCTCTGCGTTAAAGCCCCAGGCAATATCGGCATATAGCCGTCGGTCTTTGCCATAATTGACGAAAGTATTCCCGTGCTATACCGATTTCGGAAAAGCGTAATTTTAAAGAAAAGGTGTTTGAAATGCTTCAGTTTTTAAAAAGCAGAAAATTTAAAACATTTCTTCTGACTGTCTGTGCGCTTACGGTGGGTGCAGTTTTAGCTGTGGCCGTAAGAAGCTCATCCTCTCCCTTTACCGGCGCTATAGGTGTTATCTTCAGCCCCGTGCAGAAGCTTTCCTCACTCGTAGCCGAAAAGGTGGACTGGTTCGCCGATTCCTTCCGCGGGTCGGGAACTTACCTTCAGGAAATCGAGAGATTACAGCAGAAGATAGCTGAATATGAAAATAAAATAGTAGATTATAACGCTATGGAGCAAAAGGTGGCCTCCTATGAAAAAATGCTCGGAGTCAAGGAAAAAAACCGCGATTTCGATTTGCAGAGAGCAGATGTTATCGGTACTGACAGCGCAGATATGTTCTCTTCTCTCATTATCGATAAGGGCAGCAACGATGACATCGCAGTAAATGACCCGGTAATCAGCGGTAACTATCTGGTAGGTATCGTAAGCAAGCTGCACCCCTCCTACTGCGTAGTGGAAACGGTACTGAGTCCCGACCTTAACATCAGCGCTCTCGAAAGCAAGACAAGAGAAACAGCTTATGTCACTACTACTATCGAGCTTTCGGGCAAGGGAAGCTGTATGCTGTCGGGTCTCGAGAGAACTACGGCAGTAACGCCCGGAGGTATAGTCATTACCTCGGGTATAGGCGGTACCTATCCCAAGGGTATAATCATCGGTACGGTAAGCGAGGTAAACGAAAGCAAGTACGATCTTTCGAATTTCGCTGTAATCGAGCCGGGTGTAAATGTCCGAGAATTAGAGGATGTTTTCGTTATAACAGATTTCGACGGACAGGGTATAGAAGAAAAGGTAGACTGATAATCAAAGGGAATCTGGGATTCTCTTTTAAAAAGAAAGGACGGTGATAAAAATGAGATTTGCTTCTTCCCGTAAAATTTACATAAGAAGGGGACTTACGGCTATGCTCGTTTTTGTAACCGCCTTCTTTCAGCATTCGGGCTTCATACCTGAGCTTTTCGGCGCTCCTGCCATGCTTCTGATACCTCTTACGGTGTGTATTGCCATGTTTGAAAGAAGTATTCCCGGTATGTGCTTCGGCGTGCTTGCAGGACTTCTATGGGACTTCGCTCTTTCGGGGGCAGACGGCTTCTTTTCCGTAATGCTGACTGTCACGGGCTTTATAACGGGTGCCATGGTAACCTTTATTTTCAGAAATAATATAAGAGCCGCACTCCTTCTTTCCTTCGGAGCGCTGAGCTTATGTAATATTTTCCATTGGCTGATGTTTATCGTGAGAAAGGGATACGAGGGCGGCTTCGAGCTTCTCTTTACCCGTTATGTTCCCTCGGTATTCTATTCGCTGATATTTGTTTTTATTTATTATTTTTCAGTCAAAATTATTTTCGATGTGACTGCGGAATAGGTTAAAACCGTAATTGCCGTGTGTTTCATCGGAGCTTTACCCCGACAGCTGCGGGGATTATTCGGAAAGGAAGTGATAAGATGCAGAATAAGCCGGGCAGAAAAAGATATATTCTCGTTATAGTTATGTTTACGGTGCTTTTTGCAGCCTTCCTTACCTATCTTTTTAATATTCAGATTATAGATACAAAGCATAATGAGGATACGGTGGTTTCCTCTGTCGAGGTAAGTGTAGACGCCATAAGAGGAAACATTCTCGACAGAAACGGATATCCTCTCGTAACCAATAAGCAGGTAAATAAAATCGTATTCAATTATCTCGGCTTTCCGAAGGCCTACAGCGAAAGAAATCCTATTATTCTCGAGCTGATAAAGATTTTCGATAAAAACGGAGTAGAATGGAAGGATAATCTGCCCATCGAGCTTAAAAAGGGAAAGCTCCGCTTCGCAAAGGACAGGGACAACGAGGTTTCTTACCTTAAAAGCGAGGCATTTCTCGACCTTAACTACTATGCCGATGTAGAGGACTGCTTTAATGCTCTGGTAGAAAAATACGGCCTTTCCGAATATACTCTCAGCCAGCAGAGAGACATAGCCTCCGTTTACTATTCGATGGTAAAGGACGGCTTCAATGCAGGACGGGATTACGAGTTTGCTACGGATGTATCCTCTGCTCTTGTCTCCGTCATAAAGGAAAAAAGCGCACGCTTCCCCGGTGTGGATGTACGGGTTTCCTCCGAGAGACAGTACACCGACGGTAAGACAGCACCCCACCTTCTGGGTATGGTGGGACCTATCACTAATGAGGAATACGAAAGCCGTAAGGAGCAGGGCTATACTCTTAACGATGTTATCGGAAAAAGCGGTGTCGAGTCCGCTATGGAGAGCTATCTCAGGGGTACTAAGGGCGTCAAGACCATAAATACCGACGCGGCAGGCAATAAAAGCGAGGAATATACTCTTCTTCCGCAGACGGGTGATACGGTAATTCTGACTATCGACTATAAGCTGCAGAAGGTGGCACAGGAGGCTCTGGCTGAGGGCGTTAAAAGCCTGCAGACGAGTCTCGAGAGAATCTATCCCATGTCGGGCGCCGTGGTGGTTATGAACACGAAAAACAATGAGGTCCTGGCTATGGCTTCATATCCGACCTATGACAATTCCACCTATAACGATAACTCCGATAAGCTCAATACAGACCCTGCCAAGCCCCTTTGGAACAGAGCGCTGCGAAGCACCTATACTCCCGGTTCTACCATAAAGCCTGCCGTAGCTATGGCGGGTCTCCAGGAAAAGGTTATTTCCGCCTCCTCTCTTATCAAATGTCTGGGCATTTACACCTACTATGAGGACTATCAGCCGGGCTGTACTGGAAGACACGGAAATCAGAATGTCGTCAACGCAATCTTTAATTCCTGTAATATTTTCTTTTATGAGACCTCACGCCTTTTAGGCATAGAAAAGCTGAACAGCTATTTTGCTATGTTCGGTCTGGGCGAGGAAACGGGTGTAGAGCTTTACGAATCTACAGGTACTGTTGACTCGGTGGCACTGAGAAAGGGTATGGGTGAATTATGGACTCCCGGTCTTACCATTCAGGCAGGTATCGGCCACGGTAATAATCAGTTCACACCCATTCAGCTTTGCTCCTATGTTTCCACTATCGCTAACAGAGGTACGAGATATAAGGCAAGCATTATAAAGAGCGTAAAGACTGCCGACCTCTCCGAAACGGTTACGGAAAGCAAAACTCAGATTCTTTCTCAGGCGGATTTCTCCGACGCTAACTGGGATCTGGTTCACAGGGGTATGCTTCTGGTAGGTACGGAAAGCTACGCAAACTTCAGAAATGTTCCCGTTAAGGTAGCCGCCAAAACAGGTACTACCACCATCGAAAAGACGGTAAACGGCAGAAAGATAGAAACCTATAACGGTCTTATCCTTACCTTTGCTCCCTACGATGACCCGGAAATCGCAGTAGCGGTCGTGGTCGAGGGTGCGGGAAGCGGCGGCTCTACTGCCCCCATCGCTTCAGCTATTATGGAGCATTATTTCGCAGAAAAGGATATGGCTGAAAGTCAGCAGAACGAAAATACATTACTTGGATAATGAGGTATACATTATGGCAGAAAAAATACTTATTGCTTCGGGTAAGGGCGGAGTAGGAAAAACCTCTCTTACCGTAGGCCTCGGTAAGGCTCTCGCCGCTATGGGTAACAGAGTTCTTCTCATCGACTGCGACTGTCTGAGAAGCATCGACCTTCTCGTAGGTGTTACGGAAAAGATAGTCTATGACTGGGGTGATGTAATAAAGGGTGCCGACAGTGAGGATGCCCTTTACGATGCAGGGGATGTGTCCGTTCTCACCTGTCCCGAGGATTACGGCGATATTACGGAAAGAGATATGAAAAAGCTTCTGGATAAGTATGACACGGACTTTAATTACATACTTATCGACGCTCCCGCAGGTATAGACAGAGGACTTACGCTCTCTGCCGCCGCCGCTGACAGAGCTATAGTCATTTCCACGCCTGACCTCGTCTGTGTGAGAAGCGCCTGCATAGCTGCACGAAAAATCGGCACTCTCGGTATCGACGATGTAAGGCTTATAATAAACCGCGTTTCCCGAAGAGACATCCTCAGAGGCAGACTTCTTAACATCGACTCCGTAATCGACGGAGTAGAGGTTCAGCTTATCGGTGTAGTGCCCGAGGACGGAAAAATCCGTTTCGGCGCTATGGGTATGAATATTTATAAAGAAAATCAGATTTCCTTTGATTCTCTTAATAATATTGCGGCAAGAATAACAGGGGAGTATATACCGCTTGATTTGTGATCATATGTTACAAAAGTGCTGAGAATGAATAATTATTCACCTTGCATAGCCGAAAACACAAAAAACGAAGATGTTTTTTCTGAAATCTATTGATTTTTGACAATATTTTTGTTAGTATATATCTTGACAAAGATTTGAAAGGAATGAGTAGATGAACATTGCTTTAATTGCACATGACGCAAAAAAAGAACTTATGACCCAATTTTGTATCGCATACTGCGGTACTCTCAGCAAACATTCACTTTGTGCAACAGGTACAACCGGTAAAATGGTAAGTGAAGCAACAGGACTTGATATCGTGAAATTCCTTTGCGGTTACCAGGGCGGTGAAGAACAGATTTCAGCACGTATCGCCTGCAACGAAATCGACCTTCTACTGCTTTTCCGTGACCCTCTTACTGCAAAGCCCAACGAACCCAACGAAGCAAACCTTTTAAGACTTTGTGATGTTCATAATATCCCTGTGGCTACAAACATCGCTACAGCGGAGGCTCTGATTATGGCCCTCGAAAGAGGCGACCTTGACTGGAGAGAAATAGTCAACCCCAAAAGATCAATCAACTGAATAAATTAACAGCTGTGACGGAAAAGAGTAACAGACGACCCCGTTCAGAGAGAGATGCCCCGCGCTGAAAGCATCTTACGTAAGGTAATCTGCGAAGACATTCCCGAGCTGACCGTTTGCCGCGTTAAGGCGCAGAGAGGAACAGTTTTTCTGTTCAATCGGGGTGGTACCGTGGAGTTTATGCTTCATCCCCAATGCAGAGTGTTTTTGCGTTGGAGATGGAGTTTTTTTTAATGCAAAATGCAGAATGCAAAATGGGCGGGAAAGGCTTCAATAAAGAAGAAGTGATATTCCGCCACTTTAAATGCAAAATGCAAAGGGCAAAATGCAAAATGGCGGCTGACATTTCGGAAATGAAGAAAAGATACACCGCCACTTTAAATGCAGAAGGCAAAATGCAGAATGCAAAATGGGCGGGAAAGGCTTCAATAAAGAAGAAGTGATATTCCGCCATTTTAAATGCAGAATGCAAAATGCAAAATGCAGAATGGCGGGAAAGACTTCAGAAAAACGAAAGTGACAGTCCGCTGAATAAAGGTGCATATCGTAGGGGACGGCGCTCTCGACGTCCCGTCAGATAACCCCTCCGTCTTTGCCTTCGGCAAATCCACCTCCCCTTTCAGTGGAGGCTCTGTGAGGTGGCACCTTCGGTGCTGTTGTAACCCCTCCATCTTTGCCTTCGGCAAATCCACCTCCCGCTTTCAGGGGAGGCTCTGCGATGTGGCACCTTCGGTACTGTTGTAACCTCTCTGCTTTTGCCTCTCCTGAAAGGAGAGGTGGCAGCCGTTAGGCTGACGGAGAGGTAATCACACATACAACCTACCTGTCTTGGTAGGGGCTGATATTATACGCCATATAATTATTTTTTCTTTCCCTCCGCTTTGCTATCTTTGCGGTAAACAACTTGAAAAATATATCAATGTAAATTCGCGACCACAATTCTGCATTTTGCATTCTGCATTCTGCAGTAAGTGTTCGTTAAGCTTATATAAAATCAAATCTATATATTACGGAGGATACTATGGCATTAGTAACTAAATCAATCAAGGGTACACAGGATACCCTGCCAAATGAAAGTTATAAGGTGCAGTTTTTAGAGCAGACCGTTTTAGAAACTGCGAAAAATTACGGCTACAGGGAAATCAGAGTACCCGTTTTCGAGCACACAGAGCTTTTCCAGAGAGGTGTGGGTGACACTACCGATGTGGTACAGAAGGAAATGTACACCTTCGAGGATAAGGGCGGCAGAAGCATTACTCTTCGTCCCGAGGGCACTGCAGGTGTAGTACGCTCCTATCTCGAGCACGGCCTTTTCAATGAGCCTCAGCCCATGAAAATGTGCTACCTTACCTCCTGCTACCGCTACGAAAAGCCTCAGGCGGGCAGACTCCGTGAGTTCCATCAGTTCGGCTGTGAATGCATCGGTACTGCCTCTCCTGCCGCCGATGCAGAGGTTATCTCACTCGTAAACGATATTTTCACCTTCCTTAATGTTAAGGATATTTCACTGGAAATCAACTCTATCGGTTGTCCCGAATGCAGAAAGAATTATCATAAGGCTCTTCACGATTACTTCGAAAGTAAAAAGGGTGAGCTTTGCGGTACCTGTCTTGACCGTCTCGAGAGAAACCCTATGAGAATCCTCGACTGTAAGAGCCCCATCTGCTCCGAAATCGCAAAAGGCGCTCCCAAGGTTACGGACTATCTCTGCGACGAATGTGAAAATCACTTCGCTTCCGTTCAGAAATATCTTGACGCTATGGGTATTCAGTATAAGGTTAATCCCTCTATCGTAAGAGGTCTCGACTATTATACAAAGACCGTTTTCGAATTCGTTTCCAATCAGATAGGCGCTCAGGGTACTGTCTGCGGCGGCGGTCGCTATGACGGCCTCGTTAAAGAGGTGGGCGGTCCCGACACTCCCGCACTGGGATTTGCTATCGGCATCGAAAGACTTTTACTTCTTATGGCTGCCCAGAACACACCCTTCCCCGAGGAAGCAAAGTGTGACATTTATCTCGCCTCTATGGGCGAAAACGCCACCATAAAGGCGGCACAGATCGCTTCTGATTTAAGAGGTGAGGGCATTCACGCACAGTTCGATGTAGTCGGCAGAAGCGTTAAGGCACAGATGAAGTTCGCCAATAAAATCGGCGCAGCTTATACTGTAGTTTTAGGTGACAGTGAGTTGGAAGAAGGCAAGGCAAGGCTTAAAAATATGGCTACAGGTGAGGAAACGGAAATTCCTCTCGAGGGCTTCGAGGACATCTTTATGCGTATTTCTATTAATGAAAGTCTTAAAGAGCTTGAGGACTTCGGCTATGAAAGCAATATTGACATCAATTCTATATTAAACGGAAATTTATTTTAAGGAGGAATGAACTATGGATTTTATGACAGGACTTAAAAGAACAGACTACTGCGGCACCTTCACTGCAAAGGACTGCGGCAGAGAGGTAGTAGTAGCAGGCTGGGTACAGAGACAGAGAGACCTGGGTGCTCTTATCTTCGTTGACCTTCGTGACAGAACAGGTATCGTACAGCTTGCCTTCGACGATAACACACAGAAGGAAATCTTCGATAAGGCTTTCACCGTAAGAAGCGAATATGTTCTTATGGCAAAGGGCACCGTAAGAGAGCGTTCCTCAAAGAATTTGGACATCCCTACGGGTGAGATTGAAATTTTCGTTACCGATCTTCGTATTCTCGGCAAGAGTGAAACTCCTCCCTTCGAAATCGTGGAAAACTGTCAGACAGCGGAAAACACCCGTCTTAAGTACCGTTATTTGGACCTTCGCCGTCCCGACTTACAGAAGAATATCATTATGCGCCACAAGATAACTAAGATTATCCGTGACTATTTCGATGATAACGGCTTCATCGAAATCGAAACCCCCATCCTCGTTAAGTCTACTCCCGAGGGCGCACGTGACTTCCTCGTTCCCTCGAGAATTCATAAGGGAAGCTTCTACGCTCTTCCCCAGTCACCTCAGCTTTATAAGCAGCTTTCAATGGTGGCAGGCTTTGACCGTTATATGCAGATCGCACGCTGCTTCCGCGACGAGGACCTTCGTGCAGACCGTCAGCCCGAATTTACACAGATTGACGTGGAAATGAGCTTTATCGATATGGAAGATATTCTCGGACTTATCGAAGGCTTTATGAAAAAGGTTTTCAAGGAAGCTATCGGTGTGGACATCGAAACACCCCTTCCCCGTCTTACCTATAAGGAGGCTATGGAGTGCTACGGCTCCGATAAGCCCGACACAAGATATGCTATGGAAATTACCGATATCTGCGACGAGGTTAAGTCCTGCGGCTTCGGTGTATTCACATCTGCTATCGAAAACGGCGGTAAGGTAGCCGCTATCACAGCCAAGAAGGCCTTCTCCGTTCTTACCCGTAAGGAGGTTGACAAGCTCACCGAAACCGTAAGAGGTATCGGCGCAAAGGGTCTCGCCTGGGCAAGAATAGGTGAAGACGGCACTATCGCTTCATCCTTTGCTAAGTTTATGACTGAGGATGAAATGAAGGCTATTATGGATAAGTGCGGTGCTGAAAACGGTGACGTTATCCTTATTATCGCCGATAAGGCAAGCACTACTCTTTCCGTTCTCGGTGCTCTCCGTCAGATAGTGGCAAAGAAGCTCGACATCATCCCCACAGACAAGTATAATCTTCTCTGGGTTGTTGAGTTCCCCTTCTTCGACTGGGACGAGGAGGCAGGCGAATATGTAGCCATGCACCATCCGTTCACAGCTCCTTTAGACGAATGTATGGAATATCTCGAAACCGACAAGGCTAAGGTAAGAGCTAACGCCTATGACCTTGTTCTTAACGGCATCGAGCTCGCATCCGGCTCTATCCGTATCACTAATCCCGACCTTCAGAAGAGAATCTTCACTCTTCTCGGTCTTTCCGACGAGGAGGCACACGAAAAGTTCGGCTTCCTCACCGATGCCTTCAAATACGGCGCACCTCCCCACGGCGGTATCGGTCTCGGTCTTGACAGACTTGTTATGCAGATGCTCAGACTCGAGACTCTCCGTGATGTAGTTGCCTTCCCGAAGCTTCAGAATGCAAGCGAGCCTATGACCGAATGTCCCTCTGTAGTAGACGGCGACCAGCTTGAAATGCTCGGTATAGGTATCGTTAAGGAAGAGGAATAAAAAATTAAAATCCATTGTATAGGTCAGACGGCTTATACAATGGATTTTTTGACTTTTAGCATAAAAATGAAAATCAGATTTCACACCGCGGGAAGAGTTTTCCGTCGGCTTTTTTCAGCATCGGAATGTATTCTTAACTCTTTACGGATTCTCTGCTGTGAAAGAAAGTTTTAGTCTATCCTCACACTTAAATCTTGGTTTTTATAGGCATCCTCAAAGCTTTTTATGAACTCATCTTTACCTTCTGCGGTTTCATACCAGCTCTCATCACCTAAAAGCCAGCTGTAGTGATAATATAATTCCCTGTCATTTTCATCGGAAGCAGTACAGGTGAAGGCATAGGTGTTACCCTTTTCAGGCATACCGCGGTTCATATCACTGAGCATACCGTTAGGCTGCTGACCGCCCCGGCAAAGCATGGTAAATTCCTCGGGTGCTTCGCCCTTTATGTTATGCTTTACTCTTACACGGTAGTGGGTTAGGGGGTCAGTGTCATAAAGACCGAACCAATTTCCGTTGAAGACATATTCGAGGTCCGTATATTCCGTGCCGAGAATCTCTTCGACCGTGCCGATGAAGGCATAATCCGACCAGCCGATGCTCTTTTCCCAATCGCTTAAAGGAAAAATATAATCCACGCACATAGGCACAAGCTCCATAGAGGAAAAAGGCTCCGTTACCGGGTGAAGCTTACTCTCCATAAGCTTTATTTTTATCTGACCGCCTGAAAACAAAGCGAGTCCCGTCAGCGCAAGGATCAGAAGTAAAAGAAAAACCCTTTTAATTATCCTTTTCATATTATCAGCTCCTTCATTATATAAGATAAAAGAAGTCCTTTAACTGTTGCATAAGACGGGGAGAAGGAAAATATAATTAATTAAAATCCCAGATTATCGTTTACGAGGATAACGTGAATTCTGTCCTTGTCTCTGCTTCTGCGTGTGATAACTATCTGACTGCAGATACAGTCGGGGGAGAGGCAGTTTCCGCATTTGCCCGTTACTGCGCAGGGGGTGTTTTTACCGAGTCGGACGGTGTTCGGGGGAGAGGCTATGTTTCGTGTACGGTTGACGCCCTCTTCTACTGTGGCGACCACCTTGTTCATTCCTGCCACCACGATGACGCGGTCAGGTCCGAAGATGAGAGAAGATAAACGGTTGCCTGCCCCGTCGATGTTTACAAGCTCGCCGTCGAGGGTGATGGCATTTGTACTCATAAAGAAGTAGTTAGACTGAAAGGCCAGAGCGTAAAATTTCTTCTGCTCCTCGGGTGTTAGATATTTACTTCTGTCGTAAACGGTGTATTTTCCGCTTTCTGCGAGTGCTGAGGGGATACCGCATTCCTTTATGCTTTCGCTTCCGCCCCAGGCGACGGTGCTTCCCTCGGGCATAAGCGAAAGAACGAGTGAAACACATTCCTCTTTATCCTTACAGTAGTAGCCGTTCATATTTCTTTTTTCGAGAGCAGATATAATTGCTTTGGCCTGGTTTTCTCTTGCTTTAAAAAGATGTGACATATTAATTCTCCTTTACCTTTTTATGCATTCATTTTAACAAAAATATGCGGATTTTACAAGTAGTTGTGCATTAATATACAAATGTCTACGAAACAGAATAAGGGTATTTGTCTGTTTTGTATAAAAATCAAAATGATAACTAAAAACTTTTTGTAATCTTTACAAAGTTGAAAAAGCGTTTATTTTTTTCTTGCAATTTCGACATTATAGGTATAAAATATTTTTTATCACACATTAAAGCGTTAATAAGCTTTGGTGATTATTCGCCTCGTTAAGAGGATTAAAGGATTTGGGAATTTTATGAGTTATGTACAGAATGTAATCGATTCAGTAGCAAAAAAATATCCCCACGAGCCTGAATTTGTTCAGACCGTAACAGAGGTTTTGGCTTCTCTTGAGCCCGTTATCGAAAAGCATCCCGAATACGAAAAGG
>JAFXDE010000040.1 GCA_017516315.1 Clostridia bacterium
CTGCTTTTCTAAAAGTTCCTTATCAATTCTCGGCTTAGTATAAAAGCCTTCCGTCCATCCGCGGCTTACCATCTGAATAAGATTCTGATAACCCGTATTATTTTCGCAGAGAAGAACAAGGTGATGTCTTTCATTATCTATGCCGTGAACCTTGTCAAAACGGCTTCTTTTAGCCACATAACACTCACAGCCGATAATAGGCTTGATACCCTTTTCCTTTGCAGCCTTATAAAAATCTATAACACCGTACATAGAGCCGTGATCAGTTATAGCTACACTCGTCTGACCGAGCTCCTTTACTCTGTCGATAAGCTGATTTATTCTGCAGGCACCGTCAAGCAAACTGTACTCTGTGTGAAGATGCAAATGAGTGAAAGACATACCTTAACCTCCTTTGTTATTTTACTTTCAGGCTTTCTGCCTTTTCTTTATCGGGATTAACTATTATAGTGTAGTATTCGTGATAAATTACCATACCCGCTTTACCGCCATTAGGCTTTTTAAGAGCCTTTACACGAGTATAATCTACAGGCACAAGCGACGAATCCTTCGCCTTGCTGTAGCAGGCAGCAATCACAGCCGCCTCCTCTATGGCTTCATCGGAAATCTCTCTCCCGTCACCGAAAATTATTACATGTGAGCCCGGGATTTTCTGAGTATGAAGCCACATATCACTTTTATGTGCAGTCTTCAAAGACAGCTTTTCATTCTGCACATTGTTTCTTCCTACAAGAATACGGAAGCCGTCACTTGAACGGAATTCGAAGGGCGGAAGCTCTTTTGGCGGCTTCTGCTTTTTACCCTTGATATTCTTTATATATCCGCCCTGTGCGAGTTCCTGTCTGATAAGAGAAATCTCGCTGTCAGTATCGGCACGGGAAAGCTCATCCAATACCGATTCAAGATAAACAATTTCGTTTTCAGCCTCTTCAATAAGCTTTTCAAGCATTTTTTCCGCCGTCTGGGCTTTTCGGTAATCCTTATAGTATTTCTTCTGATTTTCGGTTGGTGAAAGCGCAGGATTACAGGGTATTTTTATTAATTTGCACTCGTCGTAATAATTCTCAACCTCATAGTAGGATGTACCCTTAGAAAGTCTGTAAAGATTAGCGAGAATAAGCTCACCGTAAAGTCGCAGGGTTTCCTTATCCCTACATTTCTTAAGCTCTTCACTCTGAACACCGATTTTTCTCGATGTACGCTCTATGAGATTATTTATAAGCTTTATTAACTCGTGACCACGGTGATTGATTCGATTTATTCTGTCTCTTTCATAATAAAAATCATCGAGCAGCTCCGAGCAGCTTTTATAAACCTTAACCTCAAGACTGTCTGAATATTGTCTGACATCATAATGAGACAAATCCTTAGGCTTGCCGTTTTTTTCCGTCAGCATATAAAATGTGTCAGCGGAATGAAGGTTATATTTGATAAAATTTAATTCATTTTTTAAAATTTCCTTTTGCTCTTCAGAAAGCGCTGAAACAGCACAGTCGTCAAATGTGGCTCTGTAGGCGATTTCTCTCGAAACAATAGGTGAAATCCCCTGAAGAGTATTCATAACGGCTGTCGAAAGTAGCTTGTCGCCCTGAGAAAGAATCCTCTCTGTTATGGAAGAAATATCCGCTGTTTCAATGTTCAGCTTACCCTGTGCAGGAGGCAGCTTATATTCTATACCGGGTAAAATCTGTCTGACCGAGGAGGTGGTAATATCGACACGCTTGACAGCATCGATAACTCTCTCTCCGCTGATGAGAATAAGATTAGAATACTTACCCATTATTTCGATACAAAGCGTAAGCTCTGTTCTGTCACCTATTTCGTTTGTAGCATCGAAATCCACAAAGAGAATTCTGTCCATTTCCTGTTGTCTTATGCCTTTGAGAAGAGCACCCGTGAGATACTTTCTCATCAGCATACAGAACATAGACGGGACAGGCGGATTATCGATAGGATGTGATGTGAAATGCACTCGCGGACTGTCAGCGCGTACACAGAATAATAGCTTATAGGAACAGCCCTTACCGCGGAGATTCAGTATTATTTCATCTCTTGTAGGCTGATTTACTCTGTCTACGCGAAGACCGACAGCCTTATCCGTAAGTTCGTCTTTAATTTTAGATAAAAATATTCCGTCTAATGCCATAATACACCTTAACCAATATATTTCACGGGATTAGTCTGCTTGAGAATAACACCGTCAATCTCTGTAAATCTACTGCATACTTTATTTTTTAATTCTGAAACAGCAGGATTTTCTGTCTCGAAATGACCTGCAGCTATAACCGTAAGACCTAATTCCTCCGCGAGAAGAAACTCATGGTGACTCATATCGCCCGTCACATAAGCATCTGCACCCATATTGACTGCATCTTTCAAAAAATCTCCGCCTGCACCGCCACATACAGCGACTTTTTTTATCTCTTTTCCGCTGTCAGTAACACGGCAGACAGTCCCAAGCTTTTCGGCTACAAGCTTAGCAAGCTCGGAAGCTGAAGGCAGAAGAAGCTCCCCTATTCTTGCCATAGGCACAGCACATTCCTCAGACGGTACACCCTCGAAGCTTTTTATACCGAGGCAGTCGCAAAGAACATCATTTACACCGCCTTCAGCACAGTCAAAGCAGGTGTGCGCTGATAATACGGATATACCTTTAACAGCCGCATCAAAGGCTGAATTCCCCTTAAGAAAGCTTTTCTGCGCCTTAAAGATAACCGGATGATGTGTGATAATTAAATCTACATTTTTATCTTCTGCATCCTTAAGCGATTCTGCAGTAAGATCTAAAACGAAGCCTACTTTATTCACTGTTTTACCTTCATCGCCAACCAGAATTCCGCAGTTATCCCATTCGCACTGTGTAGAATATGGCGCAAATGAATCGATATAATCAGATATGTCTTTAACCGTTACCATTGTAGGCCTCCTTTATTTTACTCTTAATCGAAGCGATTATTTCGCCTAAATTATTTTCGTCCTCTTTGCCTGCGCTCATAAGAGCCGCATACTTTTTTTCGAGAGCAGAAAGAATTTTTTCAACATACTTTTTTGAAATTTCATCCTTATTTTCGGTAAGCCTACCGAGATATATGTATGAAGGCTCTCTTTCGATTTTTGCTCCTGTATAGACAGCAGAAATAACACAGTAAAGGCGTTTTCCGTCTGTAGCTGTCTTTTCGCCGAGAATTTCGAAGCCGTTTTTTAAATAAAATTCACGCAAAACCTCCCCGTGAGACATAGGCTGTGCCACGATATGTAAATCCTTATTATAAATCCACGGACAGGAAGCAAGAATATCAGCAATAAGGTTTCCGCCCATTCCCGCGATAACAATATCATCGCAGGAGCCTTCAGGTACATTTTTTAGCCCGTCAGAAAGTATCAGCTCTACTTTATCATATATTCCCGCATCAATGACGGTTTTTCTCGCATTTTCCAAAGGCCCTCGGTTAATGTCAGCCGCTATTCCGCAGGGTGACACTCCGTTTTCGATAAGCCACGCGAGAAGATAACCGTGATCCGTACCGATATCAGCGACTCTGCTGTTTCTTCTGACAAAGGATGCTACAGCAGAAAGTCTTGCGTCAAGTTTAATTTTACTCATAGTAACCACCTTAAGAAACAGAGCCACCCGTTATAGGTGGCTCATTGTTGAATTTGCTTATTTTGAAGCAAGATATTCATTGATTTTAGCAACAAGCTCATCAACGTTTACGCCGTGAACAGCACAGGCTTCTTCAACAGTTTCGCCTCTTGAAGCAGGACATCCGAGACAGTGCATTCCCATTTCGAGAAAAAATACAGCAGTACCTCTGTCTTCATCAAGAATGTTACCGATAAGCATATCTTTTGTAATTTCTTTCATTGTATATAATTCCTTTCAGGCATTTATTTACCTATTTTATTTTTAGCTTCGAGAGCAATTTTTACCTTGGCAACAATATTATCGGCATCGAGACCGTAAATTTTAAGAAGCTCAAGAGCAGGGCCTGATTTACCGAAGGTATCGTTAACACCGAGACGGATTACGGGTACGGGATATTCTTCGCTTATTGCTTCGCAGACAGCGCCGCCGAGACCGCCGATGATGCTGTGTTCCTCAGCAGTTACGATAGCACCGGTTTCCTTAGCCGCCTTAACAAGTATATCCTTATCAATAGGCTTTATGGTATGAATGTTTATAACTCTGGCATCGATACCTTCAGCACCAAGCCTGTCGGCAGCCTCGATAGCTTCAGCAACCATAAGACCTGATGCAACGATGGTAACATCCTTACCTTCCCTGAGTGTTACACCCTTACCGATTTCAAACTTATAATCCTCACCGTTTACGCGAGGAACCGCAAGTCTGCCGAATCGCATATAAACGGGTCCGTCGTGTTCTGCAGCAGCGAGAACAGCCTGTCTTGCCTCTACATCGTCAGCAGGGTTAATGATTACCATATTCGGAATGGAGCGCATAAGAGCGATATCCTCACAGCACTGATGGCTAGCGCCGTCCTCACCTACGGAAATACCTGCGTGTGTAGCGCCGATTTTAACATTAAGCTTAGGATAAGCGATAGAATTTCTGACCTGCTCAAAAGCTCTTCCGGCGGCAAACATGGCAAAGGAAGAAGCAAATACAGTATAGCCTGTAGTAGCGAGACCGGCAGCAATGCCCATCATATTTCCTTCAGCGATACCGCAATCGATAAATTTATCGGGATATTCCTTTTTGAATGCAATTGTTTTAGTAGCTTTTGCAAGGTCGGCATCAAGAACAAGAATATCGTCTCTCGAGCCGAGCTCCTTTAAAGCGTTACCGTAAGCATCTCTGGTCGCACATTTAATTACATCTGCCATAATTACGCCTCCAATTCTGCAAGAGCTGCATCAAGTTCAGCCATTGCCTGTTCATACTGTTCAGCCTTGGGAGCTGTGCCGTGCCAATCGCACTGATCTTCCATAAAGGAAACGCCCTTACCCTTTACTGTTTCTGCAACAATACAGGTAGGCTTACCCTTACATGCCTTTGCTTTTTCGAAGGCTTCTTCGATTTCGCAGAAGCAGTGACCGCAAATTTCGATTACATTCCATCCGAATGCTTCAAATTTTTCCTTGATGGGATAAGGTGAGTTTACCTCGTCGATGCTGCCGTCTATCTGAAGCTTATTGTAGTCAACTATAGCAACGAGATTATCGAGCTTTTTATTACCTGCAAACATTGCAGCCTCCCATACCTGACCTTCTTCAATTTCACCGTCACCGAGAGCTGTATATACACGGAAATCCTTACCCTTGAGCTTAGCACCGAGTGCCATGCCTACAGCAGCCGAAATACCCTGACCGAGTGAGCCTGTACTCATATCTACACCGGGTGTGTATCTCATACTGGGATGACCCTGAAGAATAGAGTCGGGCTTTCTGAGTGTTTTGATGAGATCAAAGGGGAAGAAGCCCTTGAGAGCAAGTGCGGCATAAAGCGCAGGGGCTGTGTGTCCCTTCGAGAGAACGAAACGGTCTCTGTCCTCACAGTCAGGCTTTTCGGGGTTAACGTTCATTTCTGAAAAATACAGATAAGTAATTATATCTGCGATAGAAAGAGAACCGCCGGGATGACCGGATTTCGCATTATAGGTGCCTTCGATAACACCCTTTCTTACCTGAACTGCTAACTTTTTCAGTTCGAGCTTTTTGTTTTCTTCCATAAATATTCCTCCTTATATATTTATCCGTTTTTGATTATATGCTCAATCAAATCCGCAACAGCACCGTAATTACAGTGACAGGTTACAAGCTTTGACAGTGCTTTCATATCATCAGGTGCCTGTCCGCAGCAAGCGGGAAAACCGACAGCCTTAAGCATTTCCAAATCATTATAATAATCTCCGATAGCAGCTGTTTTTTCCTTTTCGACACCAAGCATTTCAGCAAGCTTAAGAACAGCATTACCCTTATTGGTACCTTCGTTTACCATTTCATAGCTGAAAGGCGAAGATGCCATAAGGTTTTCATGGGTTTCTGTATTGCTTTTGAGAAATTTTTCCACCTGCTTTATCTGAAACGGCAAAGCGGTGTAAATAACCTTATACCAATTATCTTTAGGAATTTCATCGAAATTATAATAATACTTTATAGGTAATTTTGCGTTGATTGCGAGTATTCTCGCAGAAGGTGTAGGTCTGAAAATATAAACATATTTATCAGAAATAACCTGAAAAGCGAGAAAAGGAAAGGTTTTAACGCTTTTTTTGACAAGCTCAATGCAGTTTTCGTTAAGAGGACTGGACCAGACCATTTTTTCCTTGGAAAAATCATAAATTCCGGCACCGTTAATTACTACCGCCATTCCGTCGGGTATATTGAGCCTTTTATAATGCTTACGCATAGAATTAGGTGATCTTCCGGAAGCGAGAGTAAAATTTCCTTTCAGTTCCTTTACAAACCTCTGAACCGAATCGTAATTTCTTTTTACGAGATGTCTGGACTTATCGTTTATAGTACCGTCAATATCTGATGCAATAAGCCAGTCAGAAAAGTTTGTTTTTTCATTATTCATCTTTTAACCTCCTTAAAAACGAGGTGAAGTACTCGGGTAATTCGCTTCGAATTTCTATATATTCATTTGTTCTCGGATGCTTAAAGCCGATAAGGCCCGCGTGAAGACACTGTCCGCCGAGATATTCGATTACTTTTTTAGGACCGTAAACCGGGTCACCTGCCACCGGATGTCCGATATAAGACATGTGGACGCGGATCTGATGTGTCCTTCCCGTTTCGAGTCTGAGGGCGAGATGGGTAAAATCCTTATACTGCTTAACTACACGGTAGTGAGTTCTCGCATTTTTGGAGTTTTTAACCGTGACAGTCATTTTTTTACGGTCAACAGGGTGCCTTCCGATAGGTGCATCAACCGTTCCTTCTTCGTTTTTGAATTTACCGTAAACTACACTCTGATACTCACGGGTGAAGGAATGAGCCTTTATCTGCTCAGCAAGGGAAATGTGAGAAAAATCGTTTTTTGCAACAATAAGCAGTCCGCTTGTATCCTTGTCAATTCTGTGAACTATACCGGGACGGATTACTCCGTTAATTCCCGAAAGAGAGTCCTTGCAGTGATACATCAGAGCATTTACAAGTGTGCCGTCATAATTACCTGCAGCAGGGTGAACAACCATTCCCTTCGGTTTATTGACTACAAGCAGATCATTATCCTCGTATCTGATATCAAGAGGGATATTTTCAGCTATAATTTCAAGCTCCTTAGGCTTCGGTACTCTTACAGTAATTCTGTCCCCTGCTCTCACCTTGTAATTCTTAGTAATAGCAAGAGAATTAACAGTAACATTTCCGTCATCAATAAGCTTCTGAGCAGCGGAACGGCTGAGTCCGTCACAATGTAAAGTAATTATCTTGTCAATTCTTTCTCCGCTGTCTTCATCGTTAACAGCAAAAATCTGTGCATCTACCATCAGCCATTTTTCTCTTTCTTGGTTTTATACTCTTTATAAACAGAATAAAATTCGTAAAATATCAGAATAAAAGCACTGCATGTCACAAGACAGTCAGCAAAATTGAAAATATAAAAGTCGATAAACAAAACCTCAATATAATCAATTACATAACCTCTGAATACTCGGTCAATTATATTTCCGAAGCCGCCTGCCGCCATGAAGACAAGACAGACAAACTCTACTCCGAATTTAAATTTTCCCGACAAAATAACGGCAAGAATTCCTATCATACATATTACCGAAGCTATAGTCATAACCTCAGTTTTACCACTCATAAAGCCCATCATAGCTCCGTCATTTTCAAAATAATGAAGCTGTAAAAAGCCGGGAATAAGCTTTTTGACAGAAACAGGCTTCAAATACAAATCAATCAGATACTTGATAAGCTGATCTGTAAGCACCATAGATATAATTACCGTCAGAGAAAAGAGTCTCGTTTTATTATTACTCATCATCTGAAGCTTCTTCATCAATGTCTCCGTTTTCGATAACCTTTTTAAGCTCATCGAAGCTTATGTCGCTTTCCTCAAGAGACTGAGCAAAAGCATCGTTAAGACCGTCGGCAAAGGAAGAAAAATCACTGTCTTCACTTCCTGCAGAATCGAAAATTTTAGATATGTATGCACTGACATCGGGCATAGCAGCAGAACCGCCGGAAATGAAATCGTCATCAGTCGTAATTTCCTCTTTTTCGGGAACACTGATTTCGTCAACTACTGTTTCAATCTCTAAATCAACAGCATCGTCTGCGGCTTCTTCCGCAAAAGCAACTTCTTTTTCTTCGGTAATTTCTTCCTCGGAACTATTCTCGGTAAAATCAAAGGTAAACTCCCCGATTTCGTCAGCATTTATCTGCTTTGCCTCGATAATTTCAGTGTCCGGTGCAGTCTCAGGCTCAATGTCAGCTATAGAAAAATCAGCTACTGAATCAGCGGCGATTTTTACAGCTTTTTCTATTTCAGCCTTTAATCTGAAGGCCTCAGCCTTGATAAATTCGAGTTCTTCATTTGCTTTACGGATAACGGCATCAGCCTTTTCTCTCGCTGTCTGTGCATCCTTATAGGCGTCGGCGACGATTTTAGAGGCGTTAGAATTAGCATCCTCGATTAAGGCTACAGCCTTGGCGTTAACCTCGGCTATATATCTTTCCGAGAAGGATTTAGCCTGGTTACGGGTCATTTCAAGCTCGGTTTTTGCATTTTCGAGGGCGATTTCAGTGCTGTTAAGCTCCTGTGCATAAACTGCCTGTGCCTCTGCTGTCTTTTCTGCAATTATCTTCTGACCCTCGGCATTAGCCGCCTCGATTACATCCTTAGCCTCCTGCTGTGCCTGCTCCACAGTTTTGTCAGATGTGGTCTTTGCCCAGATAAGAGCATCAGCTATCGCTCTTTTATTTTCGTTATATTCATCAATTAAAGGAGTAATTGCAGAAAGTCTTTCCTTTAAAATATTATTGTCATTGTAGAGCTTATTATAATTCTGGAATACTCTCTGAATAAAAGCGTCTACCTCGCTTGCCTTATAACCGCCTTTACCAGCGAGTGAAAAACGCTGATTGATTATCTGATTGGGTACCATCATAAAAATCTCTCCTGTAATTTATTTTAGATCAGAAATTTCCGAAGTCATCTAAATCGACCTGACCGTAGAAATCGCCGTGAAGCTCTACACTCTCAGGAAGGAAAGCGCAGATGTTTTCAGTAAAGCGAGTGAAAATAGAATTGGTAACATACTTAGCGCCGTCAAGGAAGTCCATAGCTCTTCTCTTCTGATCATCCGTAAGAAGGCCGAGATTAACGACAACCATAGCGTTCTGGTCGATCATTATATTCGCTACATTCTTAGCGTCATAAATATCGTGTAAGGCTATGAAATTAAGCTTGAACTTACCCTGAGCCTTAGGAGTGCCCATATTGTAAATATTGCTCTTAGGCTGCTGCTTAGCAGATTTAAATTCGTTTACAGGTCTCTCAGCTCTCTTAGGCTTAGAGGCAGTCTCACCGTATTTTACATACTCGGGAGGATTGATAGAATCATCAGAGGAATATGCGAAGGGAGAAGCTTCCTCTTCATCGTAGTAATCATCAGCGCCGTCGCTGTATTCGTAGCCGTCCTCTTCATCCTCGTATTCTACATCGTTTTCGTCATATCCTCTTTCATCGGGTATAAAATGCTCCTCGAATTTTGATTTGATATTTTTAACAAAGCCCATTTTAATTACTCCTTTCAGTTTTTAATATAATCTCGGTCCGAAAACAGAAGAACCTATTCTTACAAGATTTGATCCGCAAAGTATGGCCTGCTCATAATCGCCGGACATACCCATAGAGAGAATCGATATATCAGTATTATCTAACTTTTTACTCTTTATGTCAATAAATATTTCGTGCATTTTTGAAAAATATTTCATAAGCTCAGCTTCGCTGTCACATATCGGTGGAATAGTCATAAGGCCCTTTACCTTAACAGCAGGAAGCTCGATAATCTGATACAGCAATTCATCAAGCATATCAGCGGGAATACCTGTCTTGCTTTCTTCTCCGCCGATATTAACCTCAATGAGACATTCAGTAGTAATTCCCTTAGCCGCACTTCTTTTAGAAATCTCCATAGCAATCTTTAGTGAGTCTACCGATTCTATCATAGAAACCTCGCCAACTATCTGCTTTACCTTATTAGTCTGCAAATGACCTATTAGGTGCGCTTCACATCCGTCCAGCTTAAGATACGGCTTTTTGGAAAGAAGCTCCTGTACCTTGTTCTCACCGATAAGAGTAATGCCTCTTTCCAAAGCACGGTTAATGAATATAGGCTCTACGGTTTTGGTAACAGCCATAAAGCTTATATCCTCAAATTTCCGTGAGCTTTTAACAGCAGCCTCGTTAATACGTTCTTTAATAAATTCAATATTATAATCTATATTTCTGAAGCGCTCTTCAGCTGATAAGCATTCCATCTTCAATATGCATCCCCTTTACTATAATTTTATCATAAAGGCCGAGACTGCGATAATTTTCGGTAGCCTCTTCGTCTACAACCTTATTTCCCTCTTCATCTTTCTTATATACGATGTATCTGTCAGCGATTACATAGTCATCACCGTAGTAAGAAATGCTTATCGGTGTAAACTTAACATAATTTCCGAGAACTACATATACACCCTTTATACCTTCATCGTTCTCGGCGATGGCGTCGCTGCTTATTCTGAAGCCGTTGTAATCCTTCACGGTTATAGCCGCATCCTCGATTCTCAGATTAGCAAGATCCTCATTCATAGAAGTGCACTGAAGAACCACTGTAATAGTATCACCGTTAAGCTCAGATACACTGTATACCTTCATTGTAATGTCTTCTATTCCTTTTTCGGGAAAATCAACTGTTACATAATAGCCTGTCTTTATAACCGAGGCGTCAGTAATAGAAGTATCGAAGATAAAATACCAGGTGTGTTGTGCGATGATTTTTCCGAAAGCATTACCGTCAAGAACCTTTTCGGAATTTATGAGCTTTGAGCCTTCATTTACAGCGACCTTTTTATTTTTTACATCCTCATAGGATTTCACAGCCTCATAACCGTCTACATTTCCTACGAAATATCCCGAATAGGAGGATTTGATTTCGCCACTCTTTTTAAAGGTCTTTTTTACAGCTTTAAGCTCTTTTTTGACTTCCTTTATGCGCGAATCAATATCGAAGCCCGAGCCTGTAGCAATCTGCTTTGTAGAGACCTTAGAAATGAAGCTGCTTACGGAATCATCGAGAGAAGACAGGTCATTTCCGTTTACGGTACCGACATAATCGTCCACCGAGCTATAAATACTCGAATTAAGATAAACTACATTGACATAATTCAGCTCGCCCTGGCTTTTAAGATTTTCCAAATCCTCGAGCTTCGCTTCGAGCTCCTTTGACGCAAGATAATTTTCAGCCTGCTCTTCACTTTTAAAAGTAATAGCTATCGTGTCATTCATACCGACATTGGCGCTGTCTGTAAGCACGGGAACATAAATCTTATTATTATCTTTATAAAGGATAGAAACATTTTTACCGTTCTTGACTCTGTTTTCGTCTCTGACGGCAAAGCCCTTTACATTAAGCTTCTCCTGCTGGGTATACTTGAGAGCATACTCAAATTCTATCTTGCCCGTGCTTTTGGAATAAACATACTGCGAAGCATAAAGCACAGCAAGAACGGCAAAGGATATAAGCATAATCAATACTATTTTTTTGTCTTTAGATGAATTCATATATTAATCACCCGAATGCTTTTCTATTATTTCAGCTGCGATATCAACTATTTCGCTGCTACCGTACCTGTCAATCTCAATCCAATTGATATTTCCATTTCGGCGAAACCAGGTAAGCTGTCTTTTAGCATACCTTCTGGTTTCCATTTTAAGCCTTTCGGTCGCTTCTTCGAGAGAAATCAATCCGTCGAAATAAGGCTTCAGCTCCTTATAGCCTATAGCCTGCTTCGCCGTAGCAGAATAATCACTCGAAAAGAACTCCTCAGCCTCCCGAAGCAGTCCGCTTTCAAGCATTATATCGACGCGTTTATTTATACGCTCGTAAAGAAACTGTCTGTCTGAGGCCGTAAGTCCTATTACACACCAGTCAAATTCACTTTCCTCGAGATGGGAAAGCCTGTCCTGTTCAGTAATGGTTTTGCCTGTAGAAAGATAAACCTCTAAAGCACGGATAATTCTCTTTCTGTCATTAAGATGTAGTCTCCGAGCCGCCTCGGGATCTACTTCTTTGAGCTTCTCGAAAAGATGCTCTATCCCCTTTTCGTCAGCCATTTTCTCCAGCTCAGAACGTACATTACTTTTTTCGTAATCAAAAAATGAAGTGTTTTTTATAAGAGTATCGATATATAAGCCGGTTCCTCCGCAAACGACCGGAAGCTTACCGAGAGATAAAATTTCCTTAATCGCTCTGACGGCATCGTTTTTATACATCGCTACACTGTACTCGTCGTTACAGTCGACAAAACCGATAAGATGATGTCTGATTTCAGACATTTCTTCCTCAGTAGGCTTCGCTGTAGCGATGTCCATATTTTTATAAATCTGCATGGAATCAGCCGAAACCACCTCGCCGTTAAATCTTTTGGCGATTTCTATGGCAAGAGAGGTTTTACCCGATGCTGTCGGCCCTGCAACTACAATAACTAAAGGCTTTTTCATTCAAATACTCCGATTTTACTGTATTCTGCCGAACATTTTTTCAAGCTCGTACTTTGTAAGCTCGAGCAAAACAGGTCTTCCGTGAGGACAGTATCTCACCTCATCATCATAAAGCACAGCCTCAGCAAGAACCTTCATTTCAGCGGTTGAATTTTTATAACCTGCTTTAATGGCAGCCTTGCAGGCGGAGGTATGATGAATTCTGTCGATCTTTTCTGTTTCGATATTTGTTCGGTTTTCGGAAAGATAAAGTGCCATTTCTACTATGGTATCCTCGATGTCATCACCTGAAATCAGCATAGGACATTCACGGACAATAACCGTACCCGTACCGAAATCTTCAACGAGATAGCCCGCCTTAGAGAATACATCGAGATTTTCGATTATTGTATTATACTCGTTTTTATTAAGAGTAACGGTTATCGGCGTGAGAAGAACCTGAGAGGACACATTATCCTTCGCATTCTTTTTGATTTTATTATAGATAATTCTTTCGTGAGCTGCATGCTTGTCTATGAGACAAACCTTATTATCGTATTCGCATATAATATAGGTTTTAAATGCCTCGCCTAAAAGTCTCAAGGGTCTCGGTGCAGGCTTCGAATCAGTAATAACTACCTTTTTTTCTTCGTGCTTATGAACCGTATTTGTATCTGCGGCTGATATATTCTTAAGCTCAGGCTGTTCTGTAATTCTGACTTCCGGCTTATTTGTCCTAACAGGTGCAGGAGTATCAGCTTTCGGCTGAACGCGTTTTTTAAAGGAAGAAACCAAATCGGGCTCATCTGCATCTGTGAAGCCTTTATTGATATGATCAGGTGCAGAAACGGAATTACTGCTTCTGAACTCGGAAGATGACATATTTTTCCAAAACGGCTTTTCAGCTTTCGAAGGTACAGAAGCTGAAGAGGTATGCTTTGTTACAGTGCTGTTCAAGGTTTTCGCCTCAGACTGTTTAAAAGTAGTCGGAGAATCCTCCTCTACCATCTGAAGCTGAGCATAATCCGGCTTGGCTTTTTCAGTAAGCTTAGCCATTTTAGCCGAATCTACCTGTGGTGCGCTGTCAAAATCAGTCAATGCACCCTTAACGGCATAATAAACTGCAGTGGACACCTTTCTCTCATCACTGAAACGGACCTCTGTTTTGGCAGGATGAACATTTACATCCACAGTTTCAGGTCTGACATAAACATTAAGGACACAGCTCGGAAATTTTCCGACCATAATTGTGTTTTTATAGGCATTTTCCATAGATGCCATAATTGAACGGGATTTTATATTTCTGTTATTGAGGAAAAAATACTGCATAGCTCTCGAGGGACGCGAGCAGACAGGCTTACATACATAACCGCTTACCTTTATTCCGTCAAGCTCATAATCTACCTCGAGAAGGCTTTCTGCGAAGGTTCGCCCGAAAACAGAATAAATAGCTGAGAGAAGCTTTCCGTCACCGGGAGTTATAAGAGATTGCTTTCCCTCGCGGATAAATCTTATACTGATTTCAGGATGTGAAAGTGCTATCTTGTCCACTACATCAGCCACAGCATTAGCCTCGGAAACGTCACGCTTAAGGAACTTCATACGGGCCGGTGTGTTATAAAACAAATCTCTTACGACAATGGTAGTTCCGTTTGGACAGCCTGCCGCATCGTAGGCTGTCTGGACACCGCCTTCGATAGTGTAGGCAGTACCCATTTCCTCTTCTATGGTTTTAGTAAGAAGCTCTGTACGGGAGACAGCCGCTATGGATGCAAGTGCCTCACCGCGGAAGCCGAGAGTGAAGATAGAATTGAGATCATCCACATCCTTAACCTTGCTTGTGGCATGGCTGAGAAAGGCTTTAGGAACATCCTCTCTGCATATACCGCAGCCGTTATCTGTTATTCGGATATATGTAACTCCGCCGTTCCGTATCTCTAAGGTTATTGTAGTTGCGCCGGCATCAATAGAGTTTTCCATAAGCTCCTTAACTACCGATGCAGGTCTTTCGACAACTTCACCGGCAGCAATTAATTCTGCTATATGCTTTGATAATACATTAATTCTCGCCATAAAGTCATCGCTTCCTTTCTTTTACATACCCGACTGCCTTGCCTTTGTAACGAGCTCATAAAGTGTCGTCAGGGCTTCAAGAGGGGTAAGTGTGTTAATATCAATGTTTTTAATAGTATCAATTATCTCGTCATCAAAGGTTGACTTAAGAGAAATCTGGAGATTTTCCTCTTCCTGCTCATCAAAGACGATGTTTTTCATCAGGGATTTCTGATCCGGATTCATCGCCTCAAGCTCAGCGAGAATCTGTCGCGCTCTGGAAACTACAGAGTTAGGGATACCTGCCAGCTTAGCAACCTCGATACCGTAGCTGCCGTCGGCGGCACCTCTGACTATTCTTCTGAGGAAGGTTATGGTGTCACCCTTTTTCTTGACAGAAATATTATAGTTTCTTATGCCGTCAAGCTGATTTTCGAGCTCGGTAAGCTCGTGATAGTGAGTGGAAAAGAGGGTTTTTGCGCCTAATTTTTTCTTATCAACTATATATTCCAGAACAGCTCTCGCTATACTCATACCGTCAAAGGTAGAGGTACCTCTGCCGACCTCATCAAGTATAATAAGGCTGTTTTTATTAGCGTTTTTAATTATGTTCGATACCTCATTCATCTCGACCATAAAGGTAGATTGACCTGTAGCAAGGTCGTCGGAAGCACCGACTCGAGTAAATATACTGTCAATTATAGAAAGCTCTGCTCTTTTCGCAGGGACAAAGGAGCCTATCTGTGCCATAAGGCAAATAAGGGCAACCTGTCGCATATATGTAGATTTACCTGCCATATTCGGCCCCGTGATAATGGAGCATCTGTCGTCAGCGCAATCCATATAGGTATCATTCGGAACAAAGGGTGCGCCGTCTAAAAGAAGCTCTACAACGGGATGTCTGCCCTCGGTAATATCAATTACAGCAGTATTATTCATCACGGGACAAACATAATTATTTGAAACGGCTGTTTTAGCAAAAGCACAAAGCACATCCGTAACAGCTATAGCCGAAGCTGTCGCTTTTATTCTGTTATATTCGTCAGCTACGCTTCTTCTTATCTGACAGAAAATCTCATATTCGATTTTTACTATTCTTTCTTCTGCGCCAAGAACCTTGCTTTCGTAATCCTTAAGCTCCTGGGTTATATATCTCTCTGCATTGGCGAGAGTTTGTTTCCTTATATAATCATCGGGTACGAGCTCCTTGAATGAGTTTGTAACCTCAATATAATAGCCGAATACCCTGTTATAGCCTACTCTTAATTTAGTTATGCCTGTTCTTTCTTTTTCACGCGCCTCTATTTCTCTGATATAACCTTCACCGTTGGATTTAATATCCTTAAGTGAATCCAGCTCAGCATTAAAGCCGGCCTTGATCATACCTCCCTCTCTTATACTGAAGGGAGCTTCGGGGTCTATGGCTGCATCGATAAGATTATAGACATCCTCAAGAAGGTCCATATTCTCATACTGCTGCTTCAGATAGGCGCAGGCAGAATCGGAAAGCAAGGCCTTGATCTGAGGCAAAGCGGAAATAGTCTGCTTTAATGAGTTCAGATCTTTACCGTTTGCGCTTTCAAAAACTATTCTTGTCATAAGTCTTTCGATATCAAAAATACCCGAAAGTGCCTCAGACAGATCAGAAAGCTTCATAATGTTATCAACCAATTCGCCTACAGCATTGTGTCTGCGGGTGATAAGATTATAATTCACCAAAGGCTTTTCAAGCCAAGAGCGTAAAAGCCTTTTACCCATAGCAGTTTTAGTTTTATCGAGTACCCAGAGAAGTGAGCCTTTTTTCTCTCTGCTTCTCATAGTTTCCGTGATTTCAAGGTCTCTTTTAGTGGAATAATCCATTTTCATATACTGACTGTCAGAATAGAAATTTATTTCACGGATATTATCAAGATTATTCTTCTGAACAGTCTTTAAGTATCTTAGTGCCGCACCTAAAGCTATTACGGCATCAGGACATTTATCTACATTAAGTGAAGAGAGCATATCTGAACCGAAGTGTTCGGCACATTCCCTGTAATTATCTTCGAAGTCGAAAAATCTGTCTTCGGGTATTTCACAGATAGCACCGACCTTCTTTTTAATAAAGGATGAAATGTTTTTATTCTCAGAAACACTTCTGCTCAGAACTATTTCGCTCGGTGAAAACACACCAAGCTCATTGATTATTTTGTTTTCAAGATTTTTACAGCTTTCTACGAATGTAAGATTAACCGTGCCTGTAGACACATCGCAGAAGCAGATACCTGCACCCTCATCATTAAGATAAACTGAGGTCAGATAATTATTTCTCGACTCATCGAGCATAGAGTTTTCGATGATGCTGCCCTTTGTAATTACACGGATAACATCTCTTTTAACTATTCCCTTAGCTGTGGCAGGATCCTCCACCTGTTCACATATCGCTACCTTAAAGCCGTTACTTACGAGCTTTGCTATATAGTTATCAGCTGAGTGAAAGGGTACACCGCACATAGGTGCCTTTTCACCGCCTCCGCATGCTCTTCCGGTAAGAGTAAGCTCGAGAACAGCTGAAGCTGTTTTGGCATCATCGTAAAACATCTCGTAAAAATCGCCCAGTCGGAAAAACAAAATAGTATCCGGATATTCCTTTTTGATTTCAAAGTACTGTGCCATCATTGGTGTCATTTCGGACATATTGTTTTTCCTCCTGAGTTTTCTACGAAAATAAAATCAAAAATTAGTGACAGCCGCTGCAGGATGAGCAGGAACCGCCGCAGTTGTGCTCTTCAGCCTTGGGAGGCTCACAAGTAGCAGGGTCAGCACCGTTTACACAAAGACCTAAAATCTGCATAATGTAGTTCATCATTTCGTCTACAGCAGTTCTGGCCTCGTCGTATGCCTGCATTTTAGGATTATCCATAAGACAAGTATAAGCTTCGTTGAATTCCTCTTCGAAGGCGTGCATTTTTTCTGCATCAGGCTCTTCCTTTGAAGCTTCGATCTGATAGTTCATCTGAACGAGCTGAAGCTTACCCATAAGGTCATTGAGTTCTTTGTCGTTTTCGTTAGCTTCTTTAGCTTTCGCGAAAGCAAGGTAGCGTTCATCCTGCTGGATTGCAGCACCGAGTTCGCGTGTAAGTTTGATTACGTCCATTTCTAATACTCCTTAATATATAAAATTTTTTATAATAAATACAGCTTACTGATGTAAGTGTAAATTATCCTTTGTATTCACCGTAAACCACCCAGGTTTTCGGCTCGGTTACTTCCACATCGGCGAATGTACCGATAAGCTTTTTATCGCCTTTGAATTCTATTATAACATTTCCTTCTGTTCTTCCCGAAAGGACACCTTCGCCTTTAGCCTCGCCTTCGACGAGAACACGGTAGGTTTTTCCCTTCATGGAAGCCGTTCTTTTGCCTGCTATGGATTCCTGTAAATCCGTAAGCTCCTTAAACCATTTACCTTTTTCCTCGCGAGAAACCTCATCTGCCATTTCATAAGCCTTTGTTCCCGGTCTCGGTGAGAAAATAAATGTAAACAAGGAGGTGTATTTAACCTTTTCAATAAGAGAAAGCATATCCTTGAATTCCTCGTATGTTTCACCCGGAAACCCTACGATAACATCGCTCGTAACGGAAAGCTCAGGCATAATCGAATAAGCGTATTCGATAAGACTCAGATATTTTTCTCTGTCATAATGACGGTTCATTTCCTTTAAAACTCTGTCATTGCCTGATTGGAAGGGCAAATGGAGATGCTTTGCGATTTTATCCGAGGAAGCCATAACATCAAGAAGCTCTTTCGTGCAATCTCTCGGATGTGATGTCATAAATCTTACGATAAAATCTCCGTCGATTTCGCTGATTTTTTTAAGAAGTGCAGGAAATCTTTTGTCTTCTGATAAATTCTTATTGTATGAATTAACATTCTGACCGAGAAGAGTTATTTCCTTGTAGCCTGACTCGACAAGACCCTTTACTTCACTGACAACCGTGTCAAAATCTCTGCTTCTCTCTCTACCGCGTACATAAGGCACGATACAGTAGGAGCAGAAATTATTACAGCCGTACATAATCGGTACCCACGCCTTAAAGGTCCCGTCTCTTTTAATCGGTAAGCCCTCGACTATATTACCGTCACTGTCGGTTATATCAATGACTCTTTTACCGGTACAGAGAACGGTATAGATAAATTCGGGAAGCTTATGGGAAACATGTGTACCGAAAACTATATCGACGAAAGGAAAGCTTCTTTTAAATCTTTCTGCTACACTCGCCTGCTGTGTCATACAGCCGCACAGACCGATAATAAGATCAGGCTTTACCTTTTTTATCGGCTTAAGTGCGCCTGCGTTGCCGAAAACTCTGTCTTCGGCATGCTCTCGGATAGCACAGGTATTATATAATACGAAATCAGCCTTTTCTGGTGAGTCGGTGAATTCATAGCCCATTTCTTCGAGCATACCCTGTAATCTTTCACCGTCGGAAACATTACCCTGACAACCGTAGGAATGTACGAAGGCTTTAGGCTTACTGTCCGGAAAACGGGATGCAAGAACGGTTTTTACCAATTCCCTATATTCTTTTTGTTTATTTAATTCTGCCTGAGGAACAGAAAAATTATTATTCGTCAATTTTATCTTCTTCCTTTTCGGGATTTTCTGAAATTATCATAAGCTTTTTTAATCGGTGATTAACAGCCGAACGGCTCATTTTCGGCTCACACATATCGCCGATTTCTCTTAAGCTGGCATCAGGGTTATCTGTTCTGAGATCTGCAATCTGCTTAAGATCATCACTTAAAGTCAGATATGCACCGCTTAATTTCAGCCTTTCGATAGCATTCACCTGGTCAAAAGAAGCAAAAACGGTACGGGATAAATTTGCATTCTCGAAATTATTCCGTCTGTTAGTAAGATTACGTACATCCTTATAAATCTTAATGTTCATAATTTCCATGGCAGCGATGTGCGCCCCCATCATAGCAAGAAGCTCTTCAATGGATTCGCTGTCCTTTATGTAAATGACATTGACATATCTGCGTACCATGTGCTTAGCCTTGATACCGTATTCGTTAAGAATTTTCATAAGGTCAAGACTAAGGGTTTTATACGGTACTACAAATTCGAGATGGTAGCTCTTATTAGGGTCGCTTGCTGTGCCGCAGGACAGGAAGGCTCCTCTGAGAAAGGCCGCATCGCAGCAGCAGAGATTTACCTCATTATCGACAGCATCATTAGTGAGATTACCTCTGTCAATACGACGGGTTCTTTCGTTTCCTGTACAGGAGAAAACGGAAAGAACGCTTCTTCTGCTTTCATCATTTTCGAAAAATACCGTATATTTAGAAGCGCGCGAAACATTGAGCTGAGCCTTTATTCCGCAAGCCTTTTCCGATAGCTGCAGATACTTCTCAGCCACTCTTTCATTATCCGTCATCAAAGAAATATCCGACAGAGTGAAGGAGCGTCCGAAGAGAAACATTCCGTAAGCCATAGCGTGTGTACAGCAGTCGGGCATATTTTCAATTTTTATAAGCTCGTCCTTGATTTCCGATGAAAAAGACATATATGCCCTCCTTTCCTGCGAGCATGATAATTAAATGAATTTTATCTCTGTTTCCAAATCAACAGAAAACTTTTCTTTGACAGTTTTACGGCAATGCTCGATAAGATTCACTACATCTTCAGTTGTTGCATTGTCATAATTAATTATGAAGCCGGCATGCTTTTCGGAAACCATAGCGCCGCCGATTCTTTTTCCCTTAAGGCCGCTTTGTTCAATAAGCGCACCTGCATAATAGCCCTCAGGGCGCTTGAAGACACTTCCGGCACTCGGATATTCCAGAGGCTGTTTATCCTTTCTGCGGGATATAAAATCCTGCATAGCGGCTTCAACGTCACTTTTTTCACCTTTTTTGAGACGAAATACGACGCTTGTAATAACATATCCGCCGTCTGAATATACACTGTGACGGTAAGAAAAATCCAAAGCATCAGCTTCAAACTTACCTTTTTTCCCTTCACTGTCAATGTGATTACAAAGAACAATCGCATCCTTTACCTCTCCGCCGTAAGCGCCCGCATTCATAAAAGCCGCACCACCTACAGAGCCTGGTATACCGTAAGCAAATTCGAGACCTGAAAGAGCTTCAGACAAAGCGTATTTACAAACAGCTGCGACACTCGAGCCTGCACCGGCTTCGAAGGTACATTCATCGATTTTTTTTATATAATCGAATTTTTCGCCTATATAAATTACAGCCTTATCCCTTATACCTGCATCGCTTACCAGAAGATTACTGCCTTTTCCGAGGATAAATGTTTTAACTGCTTCTTTATTACATAAAGAAAGAACATACTTGAGCTCCTCTTCACCGTCCGGAATGATAAACAATTCAGCGGGTCCGCCGGTCTTAAAGGTAGTATAAAGCTTCATCGGCTCATTGAGACGGTATTCTATTTTTTTCTCATCAAGGCCGTTAATTAATTTTTTCAAAGGATTACCTCCAAAAATCAGTATGTAACCAATGCGGCGCCGATAATTCCGGCATCATTTCCCAGAGTTGCTCTGCAAATTTCGGTCTGCTTTTCCTGCATTTTACTGTATCGCCATTTTGCGACATACTCTCTGATAGGTGCAAGTAAGGTTTCGCCTTCATTACAGATACCGCCGCCGAAGCAAATCATTTCAGGCTGGAAAATGTTAACGATATCAGTTGTGCCGATAGCAATATATCTTACATAGTTATCAACAACCTCTTTGCCGTATTTATCCCCTGCTCTCATAGCATCGAAAGCAGTTCTTCCGCCTGCATTATTGATGTCGCCGCCGCAAAGCTCCCACATCTTGCTGTCCTTATGCTCCGCCATAGCGGCCTTTGTCTGATTTACAAGAGCAGTAGCGGAAGCATATCTTTCAAAGCAGCCCACTCTGCCGCAGTTGCACTCTTCACCGTCGAATTTAATGGAGATATGACCGAGCTCACCGCCTGCATCGTTACAGCCGGAAAGCACCTTGCCGTCGAGAATTACACCGCCGCCGACACCTGTGCCGAGAGTTATGGCGATAAAGCTCTTTTTGCCTCTGCCCGAGCCTGCAAGTGCTTCGCCCAGAGCAGCACAGTTAGCATCGTTTTCGATGTAGACCTTAACACCGGGAATCTTATCATTAATAAGCTTAACGGCAGGTACATGGTCAAAATAAAGATTATTCGCGTAAAGAATTACGCCGTTTTCCTTATCACATGAGCCGGGAGTACCGATACCGATAGACTCGACCTGCGAAATATCTATTTTGGCATTCTCGCAAGCGGCAAAAATACATTTGACAATATCATCGAAAATCTCCTCGGCAGGACGGGGAATGTTTGTCTTAGCTTTACCGAGACCGATAATTTTATACTCGCTGTCGATAACACCTACAGCAATATTTGTTCCGCCTAAATCTACACCAATCTTATACATAAATTATTCTCCTTTATTACGGCAATCAGAAATTGCCCCAAATTTTTAATTCTTCTTCCTGTGGAATGATATCTTCTGCCATACCGAGATTATGCATAAGCTCGCGTGCAGCGTTATAACCCATTTTTTTCTGTCTGTTATTCATCGCTGCGACCTCGATAATTACGGCAAGATTTCGGCCCGGCTTTACGGGAACGACAGTATGCGGAACTTTTACACCTAGAATTTCAGTATATTCGTTTTCCATACCCATACGGTCATAAACCTTTTCACTGTCCCAGGGCTCAAGCTCGATTACCATATCTATCTTCTCATTGAGCTTTACAGCACCCATACCGAAAATCCGTCTGGCATTTATAATGCCGATACCGCGAAGCTCAATAAAGTGTCTGATATTATCTGGAGCAGAGCCGACGATAGTTCTTGCGCCCGTCTTCTTTATTTCTACAGCATCATCAGCTACGAGACGGTGACCTCTTTTGATAAGCTCGACAGCCGTTTCACTTTTACCTACGCCGCTGTCGCCTAAAATAAGAACACCCTCACCGTATACCTCGACGAAAACGCCGTGACGGGTAATTCTTTCAGCAAGCTCAACATTAAGATATCCGATAACCGCAGCCATAGCGCGCGAAGTCGAATCATTACTCAAAAGAACAGGAACATTATACTTAGGAGCAAATTCAAGTATTTCAGACGGACAAGGAAGCGTTCTCGTAATAATTACGCACGCAGGCTCCTTTGACATAAAGCGTTCTACCCTCTCTCTCCTTTCGGCGTCGGGGTAGCTGTTTATGTACTCAACTTCGGTCTTACCTAAGAAATTTACTCGGGTATTATCAAAAAAATTCTCATAACCCGAAATAAACAAACCGGGTCTGTTCACATCGGGAGACGAAATAAATATCTCATCGGGAGCCTTGGGTAAAAACAAGGTTTCCATCTGAAGATCTTTTAAAAATTTAGCGAGAGATACGCTGTACTTTGACGGCATAATCCACCTCCGATAATAACTTAAATGTTTAGATTCTTATGCTTTTATATTATCACGCGTGATTTATCTTCGCGCTCTTTTCTCAGAATCATACCCTCCTCAAGAGGGACATCACTTTCGAAAGAAAACTTCATCATCGCATGATTTGCAGACTCAATTTCATCACCTTCAGCATTTCTGAGGTCTGCGGCAATTACCTTAAACGGCTTATCACCGACAGGCATCACCTCAAGCTCTTCACCGCTGAAAAAACGGTTTCTCTGTGTACAGTAGGCTCTTCCGTCATAATATCTGTCCACAACAGCCACTACATCCCATTCTCTGTTATAACCGCCCTTGTAGCTTATATTGGCATCCTCAGAAGGATCACCGAAGAAAAATCCCGTACAGTAATCACGGTAGCTAACACGGCGCATTTCATCGAGAATCCACTGCTCAGGCACATAATCATCAGAGGGATTTTCGAAATAGCCGTCTATCGCCTTTCGGTAGGCATTGGTTACCACGGCTACATAATACTCTGATTTTGCCCTGCCCTCAATTTTAAAGCTGGTAATACCGGATTTAATCATCTGAGGTATATGCTCTATCATACACATATCCTTCGAATTAAGAATATATGTGCCTCCGTCTCCTTCGTATACGGGAAAATACTGACCGGGACGTGTCTCCTCCATAAGGGAATACTTCCATCGGCAAGGCTGAGCGCACTCCCCTTTGTTAGCATCTCTGTTTACGAGATAGTTCGAAATGAGACATCTGCCCGAAAAAGAAACGCACATAGCCCCGTGTACAAAGCACTCAATGTCCATATCTGAGGGAATATTATCTCTCATAAGCTTAATCTCTTCCATACTGAGTTCTCTTGCCGTAACCACTCGCTTGGCACCAAGCTTGTAAAAAGCATTAGCGGCGGCATAGTTCACTATTCCCGTCTGGGTAGAGATATGAATTTCGATTTCGGGAGCGTACCGTTTGGCATATTCAAGTACACCCATATCTGAAATGATAAGTGCATCAACCTTAGCCCTTACCGCATTTTCGAGAAATTGAGGAAGCTCAGAAAGCTCGCCGCTTCTCGGTAAAACATTACAGGTAAGATAGACCTTGACCCCGTGACTGTGGGCATAATTTACAGCCTCACAAAGCTCATCCTCAGAGAAATTCGCAGGGGCGGCTCTCATACCGAAGACCGTTCCGCCGAGATAAACTGCATCAGCTCCGTATTTTACGGCAATCTTCAGTCTTTCCATATCTCCTGCAGGTGCAAGAAGCTCCGGTTTTATAATTTTATTATCCATTTTATTCTCCGTTATCCGCCGTAAAGTACTTTTTCGGTATTTGCCTGATGTTCGCTCGCTGTAACAGCAAGGAAAATTTCACCCTTATCGTTATGGCAGAAGAAATGATAATCGCTGTCCTCGGGATAAAGTGCGGCTCTTATTGCGGCGGCACCGGGATTACAGATAGGTCCGGGAGGTAAGCCGGGATTGCTGTAAGTATTATATGAACCGAGGTACATATTATAATAGAAATCGGTGAAAAGATTAAACTCCTTAAGAGAAAGAACATAATCCTTGGTTGAGTTCATATCAATCGAAGGGTATGTCGCCTTATCTGCGAGTCGGTTATGAATTACAGCAGATATGGCGTCCATCTGAGTGGTATCCTTAGCTTCTCTCTGAATTATGGAAGCGATAGTAATTATCTCATCGACAGACATACCGAGCTCCTTGAGTCTGGAATTATACTCGTCCTTCCATTTGTTCTCGAAGTTATTAAATAACTTTTTGATTACTGAGCCTGCATTTTCTCCGATAAAAAAGTCATAGGTATCAGGGAAAAGATAACCCTCTGCCTTTAAATATCTTCCGTTAACGGTGCCGATGCTGCTGATAAAATCATATTCATTTCCTATAATGTCAAGATTGGCATAAAGCTTTTCTGCCTCACAGACTCCGTACTTTTCGAGCTTTTGGAAAACCTGAGCGACAGTCCAGCCCTCGGGGAAGGTAAGGCGTACCGTATCCTTATAACCGCTGCTTGAAACCATAATTTCTTCCAATATGCTTTCTATTCCCATTTCGGCATTAAGGAAATAAGTACCCGGTGAATATTTAATTCTTACATTTTCGTACTGCTGTGTTTCCTTATTCTTAACCTTTACCTCGTCATAATGACGGAATTTACAGAAAATATCAGTAATGAGAGGCTGTTTAATGAGTCCTGCATTCTTAATGATTTCGAATACCTGCTCATATTCTGTTGCCTCAGGCGGAATATAAACGGAAATATAATTATTATCTCCGCTTCTGTCTATAACGAGAATATCATTGATGGTCGTCATAGCAACTGTAGAAGCCGTTACAGTAAGTATGGCAATAAAAATCACACATACACAGGCGACAAGAACAGAGTTTATAAAATTATATTTCTTTTTTGCGGATGCTTTTCCTTTCTGATTAGAAGAAACTGTCTTTTTACTTTTTTGTACTACAGCCTTCTTTACAGCAGGAGCAGGCTTAGCTTCAGTTTTTCTGACAGGCTCTCTTTTCTGCATCTGAGGTGCAGGGCTGACACTCTTCTGAACACTGTCGGCAGAAATAACACGGGTAGCTGCATCAGCTTTTTTCCGGATAGATTCGAGATATTCTTTGCCCGTAATCTCTTTAACAACCGGTTCGGAGCGCACGGGCGCGGCAGGTGAAATATCAGGTATTGAGTTCGCCTCCTCGGGAAGATGCACCTGAAACTTAGCCGTTCTGGGCTTAACAGCATTTCCGCGGGTGGACTGAATGTTTTCACTGAAGTCACCTAAGGAATTTGACTTTGTAATATGAGGCGGTACAACCGAAGAAGATTTAGACGAAGGCTTTAAATCCTCGTTACGGAAACGGTCATCCATATTATATCCTCCTTTACTTTATTTCGTATATTTTATAATCTGTAATTATCGTATCTAATCTTATGTCATATTTATCACGGGGAAGCTCATCACAAAAGCATTCCTCATAGCATAAGCCTACAGTAGCTCCCTTGAAGCTACTTAAAAATCGGTCATAATAACCTCCGCCGTAGCCGAGACGGTAACCGTCTTTATCCATAGCGAGGGCTGGAACAATACACAAGGAATTATCTGAAGCGTATGCTTTTTCGCAAGAGCTGATATCAGGCTCCTTCAAAGAAAACATTCCCTCTTCAAGTGAGCTGTCCGTATCATCGATAAAGTAAAAATCCATTGCTCCCTTTTTGTCCGTACACTTCGGCAGGGCAACCTTTTTACCTTCTGAAAGAGCGTAATGAATTATTTTTAATGTATCAGCTTCACTTCCGACGGAGAAGTACGCAAAAATAATATCTGCACATCTGAAAAATTCACTTTCCACAGTAAGGTTAAAAATTTTATTATCCTTATCCTCACTTTTAGCTGTGCCCCGTACTGCTCTGAATTTATCTCTCAGAATCTTTTTATCTTCATTCATATACATTGAATTGCTTTTCGGATTTCATCAGCCTTATCAGCTCCCGAAAGATAGGAAACTATTTCAAGTCCGAAATCTACAGCAACACCGGCGCCCTTTGCAGTGATTATGTTTCCGTCACGGACAACATGCTTTTTACTGATTTCGGCACCGTCAAGGTCCTTCTCAAAGCCGGGATAAGCTATAGCCTCCTTACCTCTGAGTAAGCCTTTGTGTCCTAGAATAGAAGGTGCGGCACAGATAGCACATATAAGCTTTCCGTTTTCTGAAGCAAAGTCAACGGCATTCTGAACAGCTTTACTTTTTTCGAGATTGAGTGTACCGGGCATACCGCCGGGAAGGATTACGGCACTTAAATCACTATCAAGCCTGATTTCATCGGCTGTACAGTCACACTCGACCTTGATGCCGTGAGCGCCGCATATAAGTGTATTATCAACTCCGACAGTTTTAAGCTCAAGACCGGCTCTTCTTATCATATCAACAGCTGCAAGAGCTTCGACTTCCTCGAAGCCGTCTGCAAGAAAACAGTAAATCATTTCAATTCTCCTTTAATCAAGTGCAATATTCATATATATACCGTCAGCAGTATAATCCTTAAGACGGTTATCAGCGAAATAAACCATACCGAATCTGTTCTCCCTGCATTCGCAGAAATCACTCAAATCGTAAGGCGAAACAATAGAAGCACCTGCTGATAGTTTGCTGAGAAGCTTTTTAGTATTATCAGCTAAATTCTCGTCAGAGCTTATATATTCAAGCACTTCTTTATTCGCTTCATCAATTATAATATAGCTGTCACATGTATTGTTAATAACCTTGTATCCCGCATAATTCAGACAGGAAAAAGCATATTTCCATTCATCTTCACCGAAACAGAAAAACGGAACGGAGATTTCTTTTCTTGCCCTGAGATACTCGGAAAAATCAGCTGATTCTTCTATTAATCCCGAATTCTTACCGCCGAATGTTGAAACGAAATTTCTCATAACAGCTTCAAAGCCGAATCTCGCATAATAACCGTAAAGACCTTCATCGGCAGGAACGAGACAGATAAAAGACAAGCCTTTTTCTTTTACATATTCACGAGCCTGTCGGATAAGCTCAGCCATAAGACCCTTACCGCGATGCTTTTTATCGGTAGCAGCAGCGTACAGATACCTTCCTTCGAAAACCTTACCGTCAGCCGTAATGTATCCCTTAAGAAGATACAGCACAGAAATAACATCTCCGTCCGAAATTTCAGCGAAGCATTCAGCAGGAGTGTAGTCAAAATCAAAAAGAAGATTTATATATTCGTCATCGTCTCCGAAGGTTTCAGACCAAAGCTTTTTAAGAGAAGGAGTGTACTCCTTTACATCAATCAGCATTAATTAACCACGCCTCATATTTTTCCGGAAGAAATTCGGGATAGTAAGAAAGCTTAGCCTTTCTAAGGTTTTCGAGTCCCAAATCGTCTTCTCTGTCTATATACTTATAATCAGACAGCTCCTTTTCGACAAACTGCTGATTAATCATAGGATAGGCTCCTCTGATATTCGAAAAAGCCTTTTCGAAATGGACACAGAAGGTGTCGCTTCTTATCTGTGCGCCCATAGCAAAGGCTACAACCTTACCGTCTACTCTTAGCACGGCACCCTTACAGTCAAGCTCACTGAAGTTTTCAAATACCCGTCTGATAATCTGTAATTCCTTCTCGAGGTCCTCGCTGTAAAGACTGCCGCTGGTCTGAAGCCATTCGACATTCATATTATAGCATTCTTCGATATTATCGGGTGTCATGCTTTCGTAGGACCAGTTATAGTTCTTTTTGAAAAAGGATATATGATTTCTCTTAGGCTGATACTTTTTACCCGCGAGATTTATCAGATCCTCACTCTTATATATATAATCGGAGCCGTCTCTGTCAAGCTCGATATTAAACATATCACCGTACAGACCGTCAAGCTCCTTTGCTTCATTGCTGCCCACACCAAAGAAATAACAAGGTGCGCTCTGAAGCCTCATATCATCAATTATCAGTGAAATAACCCGTCTGATATCACCCATACCTACAGGATAACAGTATCCGATCGTGTCTCCCGTAAAGCATCGTGTAACGAGAAAGCCTTCTACATCGGCGATTTCCAGTCGCATCTTTGCAGTGTAAGCAAAAATATTAGAAAAGGAATACTCACAGGTTAAATCATCACGGACAGATAACCTTTCTTTTACCCACAGCTTATCGCTGATCTCGGGCTTTCGGAAATCAATCATTATTAAATAGCTTCCTTTCGACCGTAGCACAAACCATTTCTGAAATAAATTCTACAGTAAAAGGTTCGCCGTTTTCACCACATTTTATTACTTCCCAGCCTAATTTTTCAGCCGCATATTTAGCCGCCTTATGGCAGGAAACGAGATAATCAACATCTCTTTCGTGTACATCCTTTTTATTTTCATCACCTGAATAACGCTTAAGCAGGAGCTTTTGAGAAATATCGACAGGCATCTGAAGATAGATAACGCAATCAGGCTCGGGAACGCCTATTTTTTTATATTCAAACTCAAAGAGCCAATCAAGATAGCTGTCCCATTCATCCTCGGGAAGCTTAGTCATCTGATGAGCCGCGTTTGATGTGGTATATCTGTTAGCGACAGTAATTTTATCCGATTCGTACTCCTTCTGCCAATGCTTCTTAAAGCTGGCATAACGGTCAACAGCATAAAAGGTAGAGGCGGCATAAGCGTTTACATCGGAAGGCTTATCTCCCAGCTCACCGCCAAGATACATTTTTACCAGTGTGCTTGAGCTGTCGGAATAAAAGGGCAGGTCAAGATTATAAATGTCATAACCCTTATTTTTGAGGTACTCCGATAAAAGCTCAGCCTGAGTAGCCTTGCCGCTTCCGTCGAGGCCCTCAATAACTATCATTCTTCCCATAAGGCACCTCTCAGTAAGTAAGAATAACTGCAAAGATTACGAGAGTTTCATCCTTGCTTTCGTTAGCGATTGAATGCTCCTGTCCGGAAAGACAGACACAGCTGTCACCGGCATTGAGAATTTCAGTTTTACCGTTATCGTTGTATGTAGCAGTGCCTTCAATAATATAGAAAATTTCTTCTTCGTTCTCGTGGATATGCGCACCGATGGAGCTTCCGGGTTCGAGAGTAATAGTAGCTACAAGTCGCGAAGCGCCCTTATATTCTCCTTTATCCAAAACGTTTCTGATAAGAGCACTGCCGTTACCGCCGCGCATTTGAACCTTCACATCTGTGGTCATATTATCGTTTCTTTTAATCATAATTCGCACTACCCCTATTGTAATTTTGATATTCTATATGATTATAGCAAGTATTTACATTTTAATCAATGACTTTTTATTAATTTTTTCTCTCATTTAGTGTTAATTTTACTATAAAATCAAAAAAGATTGACAAATATAATTTAATGACTTAAAATAGAGTAGAAAATATGAACAATAACAGGAAGTGATATTACGATGAAAAACGGCGTTTATCTTATAGGTATTTCAGATTGTGACGAAAAGGTCTGTGCAGCCGCAGGCAGAATTTCCACTCAGAACGGTACAGCCCTGGAAATATTCGAAAAATCCCAGGATAAAGAAAAAAATACTAAGCTTATCGGAAAGGTAACAGCCTCCGGCCACACCTCTACTATCGAGCATGTATTCTTTAATCTTGCCTTCGAAAATGTTTCCGTAGTCGTAGAGCAGTTTCTTATAGAATTCAGACTCGCATCATTTACGGTAAAATCCCGTCGTTATGTAGATTTTGCTTCATCAGGCTACTTTATGCCCGAATTTAAAAATGAAGAGGACAAAGCTCTTTACACCGAAACTATGGAAAGCCTTTTCGGCGCTTACTCAGATTTGACCGACAGAGGTATACCGAAGGAAGATGCCCGCTTCGTTCTCCCCTACTGCTTCTACAGTAATTTCCTTTGTTCTCTCGGAGGCAGAGAGCTTATAAATCTTCTCAACGCTATGCTTTACGGCCGCGGAAGAAAAATCAAAGAAATTTATGAGCTTGGTCTCTCTCTTTACGAGCAGTGTAAAGAAAAGACACCCGGTATCTTCACCGATTTCGAAAAGAAGGGTGAAAAATATAACGATGATATGTCCTTCGGTTTCGACGAAGAAAAGGAAACGGAAAGCTCCTCTGAGCTGTGCGAAATTCTTTCATACACTCTCGACGGCGAAAAGAACATAGCGAGAGCTGCACTGATAGAAAAATATAACTACTCTCCGTCACAGACAGAAAAAATTATAAGCGAAAGAGAAAATGTTTTAAAAATTCTCGAGGCTGTAACCAAATCCTCAAGAGCCAGAGCTTTAGAGCATTTCACCTGCACTGTAAGATTCAATAAGGTTTCACTTGCCTGCCTGACTCATTTCGCAAGACACAGAATACAGAGCATAGCTATCCCTGAGCTTATCCGTGCCGACAGAGAAAGCTATGTTATCCCCGAAACTGTTAAGGCCGACAAAGAAGCACTGGCCGTTTATACGGAATGCTTCGATAAAATGAAAAAGCTTTATGCCGATTTCAAAGCTAAGGGATATGATGTATCTGCTCTCGTTTATCTCGTTTTAAGCGGTAATACTCTCGATTTCGTCACTACTATGAACGCCCGAGAAATGATGCTCTTCTTTAAGCTCAGAAGCTGTACAAGAGCACAGTGGGAAATACAGGAATTCGCTGTTGATTTCCTTAAAAAGCTTCGTAAAATCGCTCCCGATCTGTTTTCCTTCTACGGACCGAGCTGTTTTGCTACCGGCTTCTGTCCTGAAGGCAGAATGACCTGCGGAAGAGCAACGGAAATCAAAGAAAAATTCAAAGCTTTATAAGCTAATCTCTCTTTTAAATGCTGAAACCACCGAAAATGCTGACGCATATCGGTGGTTTTTTACTAGTTATCGTGAAGCTGTATCACATTTTAGAATACTGATTGTAGCTCCTCGGAAATCGCTGAGCATTATTTATAATTAAGTCGATGCCGCTGCCGCATTCTGTGCAGCCATAACACAGTCAATAGCAAGAACTACAGCAAGTGAAATTATTTCATCATTATCATTTTCTATCTCAAGCTCATAGCAATCGCCCCAGGTCATCCACTGCTTACTTATGGTTACTATATTTCTGCCCCTACAGCTTATTACATAATCATGAGAAAAAAAGTCACCGTTTATCTCCCATCCGAGACCCTCAATAGTGTATTTGGGTCTGAAGAAAGAAAACTGCTTTACTATTTCCGCAGTCTCTTTTCCGTCAATATAAACGAAATAACGGGGTAAAAAGCTGAAAACCTTCTGAGCTATGAAAGCTACTTCCCTTCCCTGCATATCATTAATATGCAGCTTCTTTCCGAGAGAAAAAAATTCACCTTCGATTAAATATTTTTCTCTTCCCCATTCATCAAAAACCTTGAATTTATCATTCCAAGAAAAAACCTTTTGTCTGATGTAAAGCTTCATAATATTCCTCCTTTTCCACTTCCATTTTACATATCTTAATTAACACTGTCAAGAAAAACCGTTAAAAAATCATCGGCTCTATCTGCTTTCCCTCGAGAGCGTAAAATGCCGCTTCAAGCACTCTTTCGAAATCGCACACTACAGAATAAGGCTTGTTTACGCAATCATCCTGCCTCATAGGAATAAAATAATAATTTTTATAATTAAGTAATGCACCGATGTTTTTAGCAGACGCAGAAAGTGCATCATTTGTTGAAACTCCGATTAAAACCGGCTTTTGATTTCTTAAATGAGATTTAACGGCCAGTGTAACGGGAGTATCGTAAATTCCCGACGCCAGCTTAGCCAGAGTATTACCCGTACAGGGAAGAACAATCATAAGATCGGTCATTTTTTTCGGACCGATCGGTTCTGCAGCCTCGAGAGTTTTTATAACCTTTTTGTTTGTCAGCGACTCGATAGTGTCTATAAAATCCTTCGCCTTGCCGAAGCGTGTATCTAATTTCGAAGCATTGAAGGACATTATCGGCAAAATATCTATCCCTTCCGAAATTATATATTCCATTTGTGTAAGTGTTCTTTCAAATGTACAGAATGATCCGGTAATAGCGTAACCGAAGGTCAGCTTCTTCATCAATCTCCCCCATTTCTCAGATTTATATGCTTAAGTGTGATTTCAGCTAATTTTTCAGCGGCAGAGCGACTGAAATATCTGCCCGGTAATGCTCCGCCGTCAAAATAATCATTCTCTCTGTTTATAAAAAAAGCCTTATCCGCACCGAAAGGAGCAGAAGCAAGCTCAAAATATCTTCCCTTTATATGACTGACATCCTCTGCGGTAAAAATATTTACAGGTACCGTATTGAAAATATAATCAAAAAGGTACATAAAAGAGCTTATTTTATCTAAGTCTATTGTTTTATACCCCATACATTCGGCCTTTGAAAGCCTTAGCTTATTTCTTGCCGTAATATATACATCGCAGCCGACATTTTTAAGAGCCTGCGCCGTAAATTCAGCTACTCTGCCAAAGCCTGTAACAAGCGTTTTTTTATATCTTATATCCTCCTTAGTATTTTCCATCAGAAGCTTTACCGCACCCAGACCGGTAAGATAAGCGTTATACTGAACCGTCTCCTCTGAGTCAAGATAATCAATAAAGGTTATTTCCTTTTCGTCCAGGTATGCCTTAAGAGTCTTTGGTATACTGCCTGCAAAAATCATATTGGTCTTGTCAGTTCTTTTTAAAACATCGTTAATTCTTATCGAAAGACTTTTATTTGAAGAGTAAATATTCTCCTTGTCTTTACTGAGAGGTACAGGCAGAATTATTATGTCCTTCTGCTTGATTCCGTTTATTTTTTCCGCCTCATCTGAGGAATTGATATATTTACATTTGAGTCCTTGTGCCGTAAGTATGCCGTAAAGCTCTCTCTGTCTGTCATCTCCGCCGATTATTATAGCGTTATTCATAGCAACCTCCGTAAAGATGATATACCCTATAATATGTTGAAAAAAATTTAGTGTTAATTTGCTGAAAAGTGTTTACTATTTTTCGCTGATGCAATATAATATAGGGTGATATAATGTTAAGAGGTGCTTAAAATGTACGAAATAGATAAATTATTGGAAGAAGTCAAGAGAATTCATTTTATTGGAATCGGCGGCTCGGGTATGTGTCCGATAGCAGAAATTCTCCACAGCTGGGGCTACACCGTAACAGGCTCAGATAATAACACCGGTGACAACATAACAAAGCTCCGTTCTATGGGTATGGATGTAATTTTAGGCCAGAAGGCAGAAAACATAAACGGCGCCGAAATGATAATCTATACAGCTGCTATTCTCAAGGATAATCCCGAGCTTGTAGCTGCAAAGGAAAGTGGTATCCCCTGCTTTGAAAGAAGTAAAATTTTCGGAGCGATTACGAGAAAATATAATAACTGTATCAGTGTTTGCGGTACTCACGGTAAAACCACCGTTACTTCTATGCTCACTCAGGTGCTTACAATGGCTGATAAGGACCCGTCTGCACTTATCGGCGGAAGACTTCCTCTTATAGACAGCCACGCAAGAGTAGGAAAAAGCGAAACCTTCGTCTGCGAAGCCTGTGAATACTGTGACCACTATCATGACCTTTCACCCGATGTAGCAGTAATCCTCAATGTAGACGAGGACCATCTCGAATATTTCAAAAATCTCGAAAACATTATCAAATCCTTCGAGAAATTCGCAACTCTTACCTCGAAAACTCTTATTTATAATAACAGCGACCCGGAAACTGTAAAAGCTGTTATAAATGTAAGCAGAGAGAAAATCACCTTCGGCTATACAGACGAAAGCGACTATTATCCTGAAAATATAACCTATAACCGCGGCTCCTTTGCTGAATTTGATGTTATGAGCAAGGGTAAAAAATTAGCACATCTCGTTCTGAACATACCAGGTGAGCATAACATACTGAATTCTCTCGCAGCCTTTGCCGCCGCAATAAACGCAGGCTGTACACCCGAAGAATGTGAAAAAGGCATCGCTGCCTTCTCCGGTGCAGGAAGAAGGTTTGAGATTTTAGGTGAAATCGACGGTATTACCATAGCCGATGACTATGCACACCATCCTAACGAGCTCAAGGTTACACTCGAGGCAGTTATGAAAATGGGCTACAATACTGTATGGGCGGTTTTCCAGCCCTTCACCTATTCGAGAACATCAATTCTCTTTGACGACTTCGTTAAGGTGCTTCAGATTCCCGACAAATGTGTTATGACTGAAATTATGGGCTCAAGAGAAGTAAACACAATAGGAATTTATACTAAGGACCTGGCTGAAAAAATTCCAGGAAGCGTTTGGTTCAATACCTTCGAAGAGGTTTGTGACCATGTCCTTGCCAATGCAAAAAGCGGTGACATCATTATTACGCTCGGCTGCGGTGATATTTACAAGGCGGCTCAGATGATGGTAAAAAGACTGAAATAACATTTTTTACCATATATATTTTCCCAGGTCTTTCACATAATATAAACAGCGGATAAGTCGATTGCGTTTGTGGCTTCTCCGTCGGTTGTGCGGAGAAAGTCCTGCGCAATCATAGATTTCCCCTTTGTTTCAAAAGAGACAAAGGGGCTTGATTTTTTATAAAAAGGTATTGACAAAAAAACTGTACTATGTGTATAATACAGTTGTAAACCGTATTAATCGACTAATACACTTTGAAAGGCGGTGTTAAGCTTTGGTTTCATTCGAAAGATTCGTCCCGGGTGACGGACCTATTTATCAGCAGATGGTTATCTACATAAAAAGAGAAATATCTGCGGGCGCTATTCAGCCCGGTGATGAAATGCCATCACGGCGAGTGATTTCCTCTCTTTTAGGCGTAAACCCAAACACAGTACAGAAGGCCTGTAAAATCCTGGAAGATGAAGGAATTATTCAGTCTCATTCAGGTGCCAAAAGTATTATCGTGCTGGATGAAAAAATGAGAAAGCAAATTAAAACGGAGCTGCTTGAAGCCGACGCTAAAAAAGCCGTAGGTATTCTTAAGCAAATGGGTATTCCAAAGACTGAGGCCTTCAGTCTTATAGGAAAATTCTGGAAGGAGGAAGAATAAAATGAGCAATTATTTATCTGTATTTTCACTTTTTATCAAAAGAAGCTTCGGTAAAATCTCAGCTGTAATTTTAGCTTTTATCTCTATTGAAGGTGTTTTATTTATACATAATCTTACCACAGACAATGTCATAAAAAACGAATATCAGGAAGGAACGGGAAATGATTATCTTCTCGGTATTGAAAACATTTTAGGTGACCACAGATTGCTTACTATAGCTTTGGCATCAGCTTTTATTATCGTAACACTTATACTCTGTCTTACAGGCTGTGAGTTCTCCGATAAGCAGGGCTATACTCTTCGAAGACTTAATATTACAGAGAAAAAGACTTTCATCTGTCAGAGTCTTTACGGCACGGCAGTCTACGGAATATTCTTTATGCTCCAGGGTCTTCTGTTCTACATATTCTGTCTTATTTATGTTAATTACGCCAAAGGTAACGAATATGCATTCGACGGCTTAATCAGCAATCAGTCCGTATTTCTTGCCTTCTACAGAAGCAAAATTTTACATGCACTGATTCCTATGGAGGATACGTTTAAATATATCAGTAACTTCGTAATGATATGCTCAATGGGTGTTTCTACCGCTTCATTTTCCTACTTTATGAGGAGAAAGAAATTCCCCTACGAAACGGTTTTGCTCGTCCCCGTTATTCTGATTAATTTCGCATCCGAATGGACGGAGATGTCCTACGAGCTGATAATAATCGGTATGAGCACCTTCGTTATAGGCAGTATACTTACGAGGATTTCAGTGGAGGGACAGGCTTATGACTAAGAGAATCAGAAAAATAATACCTGTCGGCATAAAAGCCGAAACTGAAATATGGATTTTTGCTTGTGCTATTGCTGTAGGTCTCTGCCGTGCTTTACTGTTCTTTCAGGCATATTCGAGAGAATATAACCGCCTCTTTCATATCGAATACGGCAAAAGAGTTTTAATAGAAGGTCGAACAATGGCGGACTTTTATGTGGTCTTAAAAGGAACCTTTAACGGCTTTATTGTGGCAATATTTATCTTTATATGTCTGATAATACTTCACTACGGATACCATTATAAGGACAGTAAAAGCATTTACACGATGAAAAGACTGCCCGACAGATATGAATTACACAAAAGATGCTTCACAGTCCCCCTCATCGGAATAGTCGTGAGTATTATACTAATAACTGCACTTCTTCTGCTGTTTTATAATTACTATATGATCAAAACACCGGCCGATTGTCTTTTCCCGAACCAATGGGAAAGACTGTGGACTGCAATACTTTACGGAGGATAAAATTATGCTTGAAATTAAAAATCTTACTAAAAAATATTCAGGTAAAACTGCACTCGAAAATGTAAGTCTTTCTTTCCCGAAAGGTGAAATTGTAGGTCTTTTCGGCGAAAACGGCGCAGGCAAGACCACTCTTATGAAATCGATTTTAGGCTTCATAAAATATGAGGGCGAAATTACATTGGACGGAGAAAAAATCACTAACAAAAATATCTCTAAAATTTCCTTCGCTACAAGCGAGCACTCTTTCTTCCCCGACCTTAACGCGAAGGGTCATAAAGAATTCTATAAATCTCATTTCTCATCATTCTCCGAAAAGAGATTTGATGCACTTATGGAGTTTTTCAGTCTCGATAAAAACAAAAAAATAAGAAGCTTTTCTACAGGTCAGAAAAATCAGTTTGAGGTAATTTTAGCTCTTTCTCAGGGCGCGGAATACATTCTTATGGATGAACCCTTTGCAGGAAACGACATATTCAACAGAGAGGATTTTTATAAAGTGCTTTCAGGTATTCTCGATGAAAACGAAACAGTTATTCTCTCTACTCATCTTATAGAAGAGGTTTCCGATTTTATCGGCAGAGCCATACTTATTCACGGCGGTAATATCATAGGCGATAAAAACACTCTCGAATTAGATGATGAAGGAAGCAATCTCGTAGAATATATCAAGGCCACATACAATTACCACGAAGACCGTGTAAGCAAGGCTATCGACATTTTAAGCGGAAGGGAGGAATAACCCATGCGTAAGACTACAGCGCTCTTTCTTTCGGTAATTTTAATCTGCGTTTCACTTTACTCTTACGCCTTCGCAGAAACAAACAAGGAAAAGGACAATGTAATCATTACGGAGAGTCACATCTACGGCGATAAATCTCTTGCAGAAAATGTAGACATAAAAATCAATATGCAGTACCGTGAAAATCTCCTTTGGAAAATGAATTACAGCATCGATGACGGCATAACAAAAACGGATTTCTCCATTCACAAAAACCGTATAGAGCGTGATTATGAAAACAACAGCAGCTTTAATCTCTATACCGATCTGCATTATGAAGAGGAAAATCTTGCAGACACAGGAATCAACAAGGCATACAAGGATATTATGAAAAATGCCGAACCCTATGCAGATGTCAGAAAAACAATAAGACTCATTGATTATATGGACTACTATCCTATCACAGTAGACTGTTATTTTCCCGAAGTCTTTTCCATTGCGGCAGGTACCGCCTTAATCAACACCGCATACATCACCGACAGCACAGAAAATGAATTAGTGACAGCCATAGGTGAGTTTTTCAAAATTCCCGTAATGAAAAGTCACGAAATGGAAATATACGCGCTCGTCGATGAGAACCGTAATGTAATCCATACCGGCTCTTCAAGTAACGACGGAACAAGAGAGCTTGATGAATTCAATTTCAGTGCAAGCAGCGTAATAACCGATAAGGAATGCTTCATTTATTTCAGTAATAAGACAAGATTCGGAAACATCGCTGATACAAGTGAAATTCCCGGCGGATACGGAATTTACCGACTCCCCTATTCACAGGATAAAAGCACAAAAGCTATGAAATTCAGCTGTGAAAGCTTAAAAAATGTTTTTCAGTTAGATGAAAAAGAAGAAATACAGCAGCTGGAATTAAGTGCTGATAAAAAAAGTCTTTATATGATTTCACAGAACGGAAATAATATCTATCTTACAGTCATCGATGTTGAATCCTTTGAAGAAAAAGCAAAAATAACCCTCTCGGAAATAGAAGGTCAGGACTGCGGCTTCGGCTATATTGATGAAAAATTTATTGTTATCAATCATTGGCACGAAAATTATGACGAAAGGTTTTCCCTTTATCTTCCCGACGGAAAGGGCGGATTTAAGGAAGAGTTTTCGACATACGCTTACTCAGAGGACGGAGCATACGAAGATACTAACGGAAACACCTGTTATCCCGGTGCTTCGATTTATATGTACTCTAATGCCGATGTTAAATGGGACGGAGAATATCTTTATGTTACTAACGGCTCGTCGAGATTCAGACGCCCTGCCGAATATAACAGCTTTTCCTTGGCTATATTTAATAAAGACGGTCTCCGTTTCCGAGGTCAATACTATACAAGTCTTTCAGCAGGCTTCGACGGTTATCAGTCAAGTAGCTACTATGTATTTTTAAGTCAGCACGATACTATCGATATCGTTTTAGGTTAGGGTGGCGAGCATAATCCGAACCCCGTTTTTTACGGGCGGATTTCCGCCAACACTTCGTTAAAATACTCGTAAATCCGATAGGATTTACTGCGTTTTGTGCCTTGTCTTGCCAAAAATCCGCTCCGCAAAAAATCGCA
>JAFXDE010000041.1 GCA_017516315.1 Clostridia bacterium
AAATGCAAAATGCAAAATTGTGGTCGCGGGTTTACAATCTTATAATAATTCAACTTGCTTCCCGCAAAGGAAGTTGAGAGAAGGAAAGTAAAGAGTAATTTGTAGTAATTATATTTTTATTTTGGCGGTATAAATGTGAATCTATTAAATCCTATTACAGGGATATAACCTGAAGTGACCCTTCATTTTGCATTTTGCATTTTGCACTTTGCATTCAACGAGGGCATCGAGTTGTTATACTCCTGAATATGATGAGAATCCGCCGTCTACGGGAAGAACTACACCGGTGATGAAGCCGGCGGCATCGTTATTTATAAGGAAGAGAAGTGCGCCGTCAAGCTCATTTGATTCACCGAATCTGCCCATGGGAGTAGCAGAGAGAATCTTATCTGTTCTGGGAGTGGGCGAGCCGTCGGGATTCCAGAGAAGAGCCGCATTCTGCTTTGTGGAGAAGAAGCCGGGAGCGATAGCGTTTACTCTGATGCCTTCCTTTGAAAAGTGAACTGCGAGCCATTTGGTGAAGTTTGAAACGGCTGCCTTGGCACCTGAATAGGCGGGGATTTTAGTAAGGGGAGTAAAGGCATTCATAGAAGAGATATTGATAATGTTACAGCCTTCTCTGCCTACCATCTGACGGGCAAAGGCCTGGGTGGGGATAAGGGTACCTAAAATATTAAGGTTGAATACGAAGTTTACACCGTCAGCCTCAAGGTCAAAGAAGCTTTTACATTCAGCTTCGATGTCGCCCTCGAAATAGTACTCCTTATCTGTGGTGGCTCGGGGATTGTTACCGCCTGCACCGTTAAGGAGAATGTCGCAGTCACCGAGGTCAGCCTTTACCGCATCGGCTACTGCATAGCAGCCTTCCTTTTCGAGAACATTGCATTTGTAGGCCTTGGCCACACCGCCTTCAGCGACGATTTCATCGGCAAAAGCCTTAGCAGCATCCTCGTTGATGTCTAAAAGTGCTACCTTTGCGCCTGCTCTGGCTAAGGTTTTAGCGAAGGAAGAGCAGAGAACACCGCCTGCACCCGTTACTACGGCAACCTTGCCTGTAAGGTCTGTGTTAAGAACATTTTTAATCATAGTATTTCTCCTGTCAAAATATTAATTATTTATCAAACTTATCAAGGCTGTCCCAGACACCGAGCATATACATAATACCTAATGCACGGTCATAAAGTCCGTAGCCGGGACGCACTGTACCGGGGCCCTCGCCCCAAAGATGTCTGCCGTGGTCTGGGCGGATATATCCGTCAAAGCCGCCGTCGTGATATGCTTTGAGAATTTCGAGGATGCCTGTATCGCCGTCACAGTCACGGTGACTTGCCTCCGAGAAATCTCCGTTTTCGAAATGCTTAACGTTTCTGATGTGGGCGAAAGCGATTCTGTCGCAATGCTTACGGACAATTTCCGCTACATTGTTGTCGGGGTTTGCGTTAAGACTTCCCGAGCAAAGTGTAAGACAGTTATATTCATCGTCAACCATTTTAAGGAAACGGTCGATGTTTTCTTCATTTACAAGAAGTCTGGGAAGACCGAAAATATCCCATGGCGGGTCATCCATGTGTATAGCCATTTTAATGTCACATTCACGGCAAGTGGGCATAATTGCTTCGAGAAAGTATTTGAGATTTGCCCATAATTTTTCGTGGTCAACATCCTTGTAAGCCTTGAAGAGCTCATCGAGCTTTGCCATACGTTCAGGCTCCCAGCCGGGGAACGACATATTGTATTTTTCAGTAAAATCAAGAATATACTTAGCCATGGCATTGTAGTCATCCTGAATCATATTCTTTTCGTAATATAAGGCGGTGGAGCCGTCGCCGACAGGATGAAAAAGATTACTTCTCGTCCAGTCGAATACGGGCATAAAGTTATAGCAGATAACCTTGACACCGAACTTTGAGAGATTACGGATAGTTGTTTTGTAATTTTCGATGTATTTGTCACGGGTGGGAAGACCGATTTTGATATCGTCGTGAACATTTACCGATTCGACTACATCCATATTGAAGCCGTATTCGTCGAGCTGTTTCTTTACCTCGGCAATTTCATCCTCTTCCCAGATTTCACCGGGCATTTTATGGTGAAGTGCCCATACGATACCGTCAACACCGGGAATCTGCTTGATATCAGATAAGCTGATACGGTCATTACCTTCACCGTACCATCTGAATGTCATTTTCATATAATTTCCTCCAAAGTAAAAAATCTTTTAGCATTACCGTAGGAGATGTCCTCGACCATTCTTCCGAGAGTGGGGATGTCGGCGGGATATTCGCCTTTTTCCACCCATTCACCGAAAAGACCGCAAAGGATTCTACGGAAATATTCGTGTCTTGTGTAGCTGAGGAAGCTTCTCGAGTCAGTGAGCATACCGATGAAGTTTCCTAAAATGCCGAGAGAGGCAAGAGATTCCATCTGTTCACGCATACCCTTTTTGGTGTCATTGAACCACCAGGCGCTTCCGTGCTGAAGAGTACCCGGATAGCCCTCCTGCTGGAAAGCACCGATTAGTGTGTCGATAAAGGAGTTATCCTTACTGTCCAGAGAGTAGAGAACAGTACGGGGGAGAGCGTCGGCAGAGTACATTTTGTCTAAAAGCTTTGCTAATTCCCTACTGCAGTCGCAGGGGCCGATAACATCGAAGCCTGTGTCGGGACCGAGTTTTCCGAACATTTTGCTGTTCGGGTTTCGAAGACAGTTATAGTGAAGCTGCATAACCCAGCCCAGCTCCTTATAGGTATTCGCGCAGAAGCAAAGCAGCTCTGTCTGAACAGCCTGAAGCTCCTTTTCGCTTACTTTTTCGCCGCTGAGAGCCTTAAGAAGAGCCTCGTTCATAGCCTCCTCGCTCATTTCGGCGTAGGGGATATAGTTAAGACCGTGGTCGCTTGCCTTACAGCCTCTTTCGTTAAAGTAGAGAATTCTTTTATAAAGGGCCTGCTTAAGTGAAGAAACAGAATTGATTTCCACACCGGAAACGGCAGCGAGGGATGCGATATATTCCCTGAAGCCGTCATTGTTAAGGTTGAGAGCCTTATCGGGACGGAAGGAGGGGGCAACTACAGCCTTGAGCTTTCCTTCCTTACGGATTAATTCGTGATATTCGAGAGTGTCGATGGGGTCATCGGTGGTACCGATGAAGGCTACACCGCTTTTTTCGATTATGCCTCTTGCACCCATATCCTCTCTTGCCAGAATTTCATTTGCCTTATTCCATACCTCTTCGGCTGTATCGCCGTTAAGGACACCCTCATAGCCGAAATATCTTTTAAGCTCCAGATGGCACCAATGGTACATTGGGTTGCCGATAACCTTCGGAAGAGCCTCGGCAAACTTCTGGAATTTTTCACGGGGAGATCTGTCGCCTGTGATGTAGTCCTCGGAAACACCGTTAGAGCGCATAATCCTCCATTTGTAATGGTCACCGCCGAGCCACACCTCGGTAATGTTACTGAAGTGCTTGTCCTCGTAAATCTCTTTGGGACTTACGTGACAGTGGTAGTCGATAATGGGCATCTTTTCAGCATAGGAGTGATAGAGCTCTTTTGCCGTGTCTGTGGTAAGAAGAAAGTCTTCTGTCATAAAGCCTGTCATATCTGCACACCTTTCCATAATATATCCATCTTATAATAACAAAATTGATGTGCTTTTTCAATAGCAAAACTATTAATAGTTGCTGTTAACTATTGAAAAATGTTTTATTTTTTGGTATATTATAGGAGTATTATAAATTGAGAAAGGCGGAAACTATGATGGAAGAAAGAAATTTCGAAAAAATCCTCAGTGAGCTTACCTTAGAAGAGAAGGTTTCTCTTTGTTCAGGTCTCACTTACTGGCTTACCAAACCTATTGACCGTTTAGGCATTCCGTCCGTATGGATGAGTGACGGCCCAAACGGTATGAGAAAGGAAAAGGAGTCTGCAGGTACTAATATTATGCAGCCCTCGGAAAAATCTACCTGCTTCCCTACAGCTGTTACCACAGCAAGCTCCTGGGATGTCGAGCTTCTCGAAAAGGTCGGCTCTACTCTCGCTGACGAGGCAAGAGCTCTTAAGGTTACTACCGTTCTCGGCCCCGGTATCAATATAAAAAGAAGTCCTCTTTGCGGAAGAAATTTCGAATATATGTCTGAGGATCCTTTCCTTACTTCGAGACTCGGCGCAGCCTTTGTTCATGGTGTACAGAAGGAAAATGTAGGGGTAAGTCTTAAGCATTTCTGTGCTAATAACCAGGAATTCAACAGAATGTGTATTGACAGCGTAGTAGACGAAAGAGCGCTGCGTGAAATATATCTTTCAGCCTTCGAGCACATCGTTAAAACCGAACAGCCTAAGACAGTTATGTCCTCATATAACACCGTTGACGGTGAATATGTAGGCGAAAATAAGAGACTCGTTGATGACATTCTCCGTAAGGAATGGGGATTTAAGGGTATCGTTATTTCCGACTGGGGCGCAGTAAACGACCGCGTAAAGGGTATCAAGGCAGGCATGGATCTGGAAATGCCCGGTAACGGCGGTATGAATGATAAGCACATCATCGCCGCTATCAAGGACGGCACTCTCGACGAGGCTGATCTTGACAAGTGTGCACTGCGTATGATTAAGTTTGCCTTCGAATGTAAGGCAAATGAGGGTAAGGGATATCCTATCGATTTCAAGGCACATCACGAAATCGCAAGACAGGCTGCCGAAGAATCAGCTGTCCTTCTTAAAAATAACGATTCACTTCTTCCTCTCGACAGAACTGACAGCGTAGCGGTTATCGGCGCATTGGCTAAAAAGCTCCGCTATCAGGGTGCCGGCTCAAGCCATATCAATCCTCCCAAAACCGTTTCCTTCGTAGAGGCTATGAAGAAGGCAGGTCAGTCCTTCACCTACGCTGACGGCTATAAGATTAAGGGCGACGGCTACAGCAAAAAGCTTATCGACGAGGCATGTCAGGTAGCCAAGGGCAAAAAGGCAGTTCTCGTATTCGTAGGTCTTACCGACGATTTCGAAAGTGAAGGCTTCGACAGAAAGCATATCAATATGCCCAAAAGCCACGGTATGCTCATAAACGAGCTCGCAAAGGTAAATGAAAACATTATCGTAGTTCTTTCCTGCGGCTCACCGGTTAAAATGGATGAATGGGAATTCAAGGCAAAATCTATCCTTAATCTTTATCTCGGCGGTCAGGCAGGCGGCGAGGCAGCATATAATCTTATCTACGGTAAGGTTAATCCCTCCGGTAAGCTTGCAGAAACCTTCCCCTTCAATAACGAGGATAATGTAGTACATAAGTATTTCCCCATGGGTCCGAGAAATGTTCAGTACAGAGAAAGCATCTATGTAGGCTACCGCTTCTTCGACAAGGCTAAGAAGGCTGTCCAGTATCCCTTCGGCCACGGTCTTTCCTACACCAGATTCGAATACAGTGCCATTAAGCTCGGCAAGAAAAAGATCAAGGGCGGCGAAAAGCTTACCGTTTCCTTTAAGCTTAAGAATGTAGGTGACAGATCAGGTGCTGAGGTAGCACAGGTTTATGTATGTCCTCCCGAAAGCAAAATCTTCAAGGCTGACAGAGAGCTTAAGGGCTTTACAAAGGTATTCCTCGAAAAGGGCGAAGAAAAGATGGTTACGGTAGAGCTTGATGAGAGAGCCTTCGCTTACTATAATGTAAACATAAACGACTGGCACACCGAAAGCGGTGAATATAAGATTATCGTAGCCGCTTCCTCGCGTGACAGCAGACTTTATGCTTCTGTAGAGGTAGAAACCGATAAGCCTGATGCAGCAGTACCCGATTACACAAAGAGCTCTCCCATTTACTATAATGTGGATTCTATGTCAAGCATTCCCGATAAGCAGTTCGAAGCAGTTTTAGGCAGAACTATTCCCTTTAACGGCGAATACAAAAAGGGCGACCTTAACATCAACTGCTCACTCAGCCAGGTTAAATGCTCACCCTTCGGTAAGGTTCTTTACGGCGCTCTCTGCGGCGGTGCTAAGGTAGTCGCTCTCACAGCTGAAAATCCTGCTATGATTACCGAATCCATAAAGACTATGCCTCTTCGTTCCTTCAGCGGATTTACGGGCGGTCTCGTTCCCCAGGAATCCGTAGACGGTATCGTAGACCTTTGTAACGGTAAAAAAGGCGGATTCAAGAGAATAATCGGCGGCTTTAAGAAATAAACTATAAAAACAGGAGACGGCTGAGCTTACATCCGTCTCTTGTATTTAGAAAGAGGTAGTTATATGAAAAAATTATTATGTATCGCTGTAAGCCTTATTATGCTGTTTATGCTCACAGCCTGCGGAGGAAATAATGACGGAACTTCAGTATCCGACGGCACAGACGGAAAAGGCCTTCTTTCATCCTTTACAGCTGAAACTCTCGATGGCGAAAAGGCAGACCAGAGCATCTTCGAGGGCAAAAAAGTAACGATGGTAAATATCTGGGCGACCTTCTGCGGCCCTTGCATAAACGAAATGCCCGACCTTCAGAAGCTCCACGAGGATTATGCAGATAAAGGCTTCCAGGTAGTTGGCATTGTTTGCGATATTTACGAATATAACGGTGTATTCGACGAAAGCGGAATAAAGACCGCCAAGGATATCGTAAAGGATACAGGCGTAAAATATGTAAGCCTTCTTCCCTCCGAATCTCTTAACGAGGCTAAGCTTAAGGATGTTACCTCTGTACCCGAAACCCTCTTCGTCGATGAGACAGGCTCAGTAATCGCAGGACCATACATCGGCTCGAGAAGCTACGACAGCTGGGCGCAGATAATCGATGAAGTGCTTGCGAAATAACCACAGTATAACAGAAAAGAAACAGCAACCGAGATTTTAAATCGGTTGCTGTAATTTTTTATCCTTTTCAGTTTGCTAATTTGCTGTAGAGATGCTTTTCGAGGAAGGCATCTACTGTTTCCCAGTACTCTTCGGGGTACCATATAGCGGAAACAGCGTGCTCTGCACCGTGAACTATATGCTTTTCCTTTTCGGCTGCACAGGCATTGTAAACCGGGTCAAGATTAGAAATCCTTACGAAGTCATCCTTGTCGCCGTGGATGAAAAGGGTAGGAGTCTTAGACTTTTTAACCTGCTCGACAGCGGAGGCCTTGCCCCAGAAGAAGCCGTTTAAAAGGCGGCAAACGAGAGCAGCGGGGGGCATAACGAGCTTCGGAGGAAGATGATACTTTCTTTTACAGCGGTCAGCAAAGATTTCTTTTACGTTAGTGAATCCGCAGTCCTCGACGGCAAGCATTACATTATCGGGAAGGCTTTCACCTGTGGTCATCATAGTAGTAGCACCGCCCATAGAGGGTCCGTGGATTACGATTTTTGCCTTGGGGTTTTCCTTTACGATGCTGTTAATCCAGTCAACCACATCCAGTCTGTCCATCCAGCCCATAGTTACATATTTATGCTCGCTGTTATTATGACCGCGAAGGTCAGGAATAAGAACATTGAAGCCACGCTTATAGTACTGTGAGCCGTATGTACCCATTTCACGGTTTACATTAGTCCAGCCGTGAAGAATTACTGCCCAGAGGTTACTGTTTGAAGGATTGCGGAATTCCACACCGTGGAGATTTTCGCCCTTACGGTTTTTGATGATAACCTCCTGATGGTAGGTATTATCGAACCATTTGTAGCCGTTAATAAGGGTAGGATTATCGGCGTTTTTTTCGAAAAGACTTCCCTTGCAGGGGATAGTGTTATCCTTTCTTTTTTTATTTCCTAAGGCGATAAAGAAAAATGCGAAGCCAAGTCCGAGCCAGATAATAAGAAGCACGGCGGCTATGACAGCGATAACCGTCAGAGTAATTTTTATTTCGTGAGGCATAATAAGCACCCTTTCTTTTTTATGATGTTAACATATTATACACTCATTCTTAAGAAAAATCAAGAGAGACCTGACCGAAGTTAAGTCTCTTCCCGGAAGAAGAGCTTATTAAGGACTAAGCACTGATAAACTTCACGAAACCTTAAGATTTTCTTAAGAAGCATAGTAAGCTCTTGATTTTAAATAATCTGATTGCTATAGTGAAATCAGAGAGAGGTCTCTGACACATATTTTTGAAAAGGAGCGAAATTATGAAAAAGAAAGTATTATTAATAATAACAGTGCTGATGCTGATGGCTGTAACTATTTTCAGCGTCAGTGCCGCCGAGAAAACAGTAACCTTGTACGGGGTTACTTATGAGCTTAGGGAAAATGAAAAGGACGGTAAATTCTACAGCGTAAAAAGCTATTTCGATTACGGGCATAAGGATACTGCAGAAAAAATAATTATCAAAGAAAAAGTAAACGGATTACCCGTTCTGTCTTTAGATGTGTGTATGGATAAAGAGCTTCCCAACGGTGAAAACTACTCGGTTAAGGAAATTATCCTTCCCGAGGGTCTTAAATATATAGAAGATTATGCACTGAGTAATTTTAAAGGAGTGGAAAGCATTACTCTTCCTTCTACTCTTGTCCGCATTGATTTCGGTGGTATGAGTGGAATGGACAGCCTTAAAAGCATTACCCTGCCTAAAGGTCTTACCAAGGTCGGAGAAAAAGCCTTTGACGGGTGTAAAAGCCTCTCTGAGGTAGTATTTAAAGGAAAGGTAACCTCTATTGAATCGAATGCTTTTGCCTATTGCACTTCTCTCGGAAGGATAACCTTACCCGACAGTCTTAAAAAGCTCGGGGCAGGTGCTTTCAGAGGAAGCGGACTTTCTTCCGTGACAGTTCCGAAAAATACGGATGTATCAGCGCCGGAGATTTTCCGTGACTGTAAAAGGCTTAAAAAGGTAGTTTTTGACGGCTGTAAGCGAAAAAATGGATTAAGGTTCGGAACCCGTATCTTTTACGGATGTACTTCCCTTAAAACAGTGAAGCTTCCCGAAAAATCCGAATCGGTGAAGATAGGCTACGAGTCCTTCCGCGGCTGTAAGTCTCTTACGGGCTTTACCCTTTCATCCGCGGTGACTAAAGTAGGCGAAAAAGCCTTTTACGGATGCACGAAGCTTAAGAAGGTAACCTTCGAAAATTCGAAAACAGTACCTTCTGTAGGAAAGAAGGCCTTCGGAAAGACAGCCAAGGGGATAAAATTCGTAGCGAAAAACAAGAAAACGGCTACGGCTCTTAAAAAGAAGATAAAGGCTGCAGGCATAAAAAAGCCGAATGTAGGCTATGTGAAATATGTTAAGGTGTAAGCCTCTGAGGTAATAGACTTACGAAACCTTAAGATTTTCTTAAGAAGCATTGTAAGCTTTTGATTTTAAATAATCTGATTGCTATGGTGAGATCAGAGAGGTCTCTGACAAATATTTTTGAAAAGGAGCGAAATTATGAAAAAGAAAATAATTTATCTTTTGCAGCTGATGACAGTTCTTACCTTCTGTGCTTTAACGGCAGGAGCCGCGGCAGAGTACAGACCCTACAGCGAAGAGGAGTACACGATAGTAGACAATGTGGTTTATGAGCTTGATTATGATAAAAAAGCCAAGGAAAAATTTTATAAGGTAATCGAATTTTTTGCTACTGATGAAGCGGCTGAGGCTGCCGTAAAGGTCAGCATAAGAAGTGAAATCGACGGAATCCCCGTAAGGGAAATCAGAGGAATAACAGGTGACATAGAATTCGTTCTGGCTTACTGTGTAGATGAATCCTATCCTAATGTAAAAAGCATAAGCATACCCGACAGTATCGTTAAAATCGGCAGAGCCGCCTTCGCTTCATTGGACGGAGTGGAAAAGCTCACGATACCCGACTCGGTTACTTACCTTTCCGATTATGCCTGCAGCGGTATGAAAAGTCTGAAAACCGTCATACTTTCTTCGAATATTACATCCATCTCCCGAGATCTTTTCAGTCAGTGTACCAAGCTTACCTCAGTAAAAAATATGGGTAAGATAAAGACTATCTCTGAAGATGCCTTCGATGGCTGTATTTCTCTTAAAAGCTTTAAAATCCCTTCTACCGTCGAGACTATAGGCGGCGGTGCCTTCTGTAACACGGGCCTTACATCTGTTACTGTTCCTGCGAGTGTTACGGATTTCGGAAGCGATGAGGATGAGGGTCCGGTTTTCCGAAACTGTAAAAAGCTTAAAAAGGTTGTTTTCGCTGACAGAAAAGCCGAGCGTCTGACCATAATGTACAATACCTTCGAAAACTGCATCTCCCTCGAAAAGGTTTATTTACCTAAGTCCGTGAAAAAGATTGAAATTATGCACTGTGCTTTTAAAAACTGCAAGAAGCTGACTAAAGTCTATAATACGGATAATGTAACCGTAATAGAGGGTGATGCTTTCCGAGGCTGTAAGTCTCTTACGGGCTTTACTGTTTCATCAAAGGTGACTAAAGTAGGCGAAAAAGCCTTTTACGGATGCACGAAGCTTAAAAAGGTAACCTTCGAAAATTCGAAAACAGTACCTTCTGTAGGAAAGAAGGCCTTCGGAAAGACAGCCAAGGGGATAAAATTCGTAGCGAAAAACAAGAAAACGGCTACGGCTCTTAAAAAGAAGATAAAGGCTACAGGCATAAAAAAGCCGAATGTAGGCTATGTAAAATATGTTAAGGTATAAAGACAGGAGAGCGTCGGCTCTCTTGTTTTTTGTAATTTTATAGTATATTTTGTATGTTTTTGGTTGAAATTATCAAGTAATAGTGGTATACTATGTAAAAATAAGCAGTTTAAAGGAGAAATGAAAATGAAAAATAAAACTGTTTTAAAAAGAAGCATAGCACTTTTGCTTGCTGTGATAATGCTCTTCGGTCTGACTGCCTGCGGCGGTAAGGATGAAGAAGAGACCACAGCTCCCGAAACTACTGCTCAGGTTACTACCACAGAGCCTGCAGTTGACACCAAAAAAGTAAACAAGCTTACGGGTCTTTCCACTCTCAGCGAAAAGGCCTACGGAAAACGCCCTGTGGCTATTATGATAAATAATGTCCGCGCCGCTCTTCCTCAGTACGGTATCAGTGAGGCTGACCTTATGTTTGAGGTTATCGTAGAGGGCGGTATAACACGAATGATGGCCGTTTTCGGCGACTACACCAAGGTTCCAAATGTTTGCTCGATCAGATCCTGCCGTTATTATTTCCCGATTCTTGCCCACGGTCTTGACGCGGTTTACATCTGCTTCGGCAGTAACAAAACCTTCGGTACACCTACTCTTAAGAAGCTTGGTATCGATTATTTCGACGGTGCCGCTAACTATATTACCGATCTTTTCGGAAGAGATGCAAACAGACTTAAGTCCTACAGTAAAGAGCATACTGCTTATGTAAAGGGTGAAAATATTCCTAAGGTGCTTGAAAGCAAAAAAATCAGAACCGACTACACCGAAGGAAAGAATGTTCCTATCTTTAACTTCCGCGAGGAGGGCAAGGCAGTAGCTGCAGGTGACACAGCCTGTGATAAAGTAAGACTTAACTTCTCACCCTCTTATTACAGTACCTTTACCTACGATGCTGAAAAGAAGGTTTATCTCAAACAGCATAACGGCTCCGTTCATAAAGATAGCGTAAGCGGTGAACAGCTTAACTACACTAACGTTTTCGTACTCGAAACCAAGGTAACACCGCATACGGATAATTATCTTATGAAGGTAGAGCTTAAGGGCGGTAACGGCTACTATATCTCTATGGGTAAGAGCCAGAAAATCACCTGGTCAAAGGCTTCGGAGGCTGATACCATCCAGGTATTCGATAGCACGGGCGCACCCTTACAGGTTAACCCCGGTCAGAGCTACATCGGTATTATTGCTCCCGATTCGACAAAGATTACCGCTAAGCCTGCAGAAACTACTGCAGCAGCAAAATAAGCACGTAATGAAAAAAGATGGTGTTGGGCGGCACTTCGTAAGGAAGTTAAGGTTTTTATTGGCTATTTTCCGCTTTGACATTGCGAAAAACCACCGTAATACGCGAGTATTGCGGTGGTTTTGTCGCTTCCTCAAACCAAAAAATATCTCAATAAAAACTGC
>JAFXDE010000042.1 GCA_017516315.1 Clostridia bacterium
GTAAGGAAAAGGTTCCCTTCGAATCACAGGATCCCGCTCCCGAAATGTTCGAGGCTATCAAGGAATTTGCTATCGACGATGTTAAGTTTGCTCTTGACACCGACGACAAGAGAATCCGTGACGAAAGACTCAATCCCGTATACGAAAAGGTACATGAGAGATTTGACGAGGAATATGCAGACATTATCGAAAAGATCGATGAATGTATGTACAAGCTTCAGAAGTATGTAGTAAGACGCTGGCTTCTCGATGAAGGTAAGCGTGTAGACGGCAGAGGCATCAACGATATGCGTCCTCTCAACGCTCAGGTAGACCTTCTTTCCAGAGTACACGGCTCAGGTATGTTCACCCGCGGTCAGACTCAGGTTCTCACCGTAACTACTCTCGGTCCTATGAGCGATGCACAGCTTCTCGACGGTCTTGACAATGAAACAGAGAAGAGATATATTCATCATTATAATTTCCCCTCATACTCAGTAGGTGAAACAAAGCCCTCCAGAGGTCCCGGCAGACGCGAAATCGGTCACGGTGCACTCGCTGAAAGAGCTCTTGTTCCCGTTATCCCCTCAGTAGAGGAATTCCCCTACACCATCAGACTCGTTTCCGAGGTTCTTTCCTCAAACGGCTCTACCTCACAGGCATCCATCTGCGGCTCCACACTTTCACTTATGGCAGCAGGTGTTCCCATCAAGGCTCCGGTAGCAGGTATTTCCTGCGGTCTTATCAGTGAGGGTGACCGTTTTATGACTATGGTTGATATCCAGGGTCTCGAAGATTTCTTCGGCGATATGGACTTCAAGGTAGCAGGTACAAAGAAGGGTATCACAGCTATCCAGATGGACCTTAAGGTACACGGTCTTACCCCCGAAATCATCAAGGAAGCTTTCGAAAAGACCTACGATGCAAGATGCAAGATTCTCGACGAGGTTATGCTTCCCTGTATCGCAGAGCCCAGAGAAGAGCTTTCAAAATATGCTCCCAAGATGCTTACAACCAAGATCGATCCCGAAAAGATCGGTGATGTTATCGGTAAGCAGGGTAAGGTTATCCAGAAGATCTGCGCAGAATGTGACTGTAAGGTTGATGTTAACGAGGACGGCTCTGTTTTCGTTTCAGCTATTGATCTTGATAATGCGAGACGCGCTATTACCATCATCGAAACCATCGCTAACGATCCTGAGGTCGGCTCTATTTTCCGCGGTATCGTTACCCGTCTTATGAGCTTCGGTGCTTTCGTAGAAATCGCTCCCGGTAAGGAAGGTCTCGTACACATCAGCAAGCTTGATGTAAAGAGAACGGAAAAGGTAGAAGACTGTGTAACAGTCGGTGACGAGGTTATCGTTAAGGTGCTTGAAATCGACGATCAGGGTAGAATCAACCTTTCCAGAAGAGATGCTCTTATCGAAATCGAGGGTCTTGTACCCGAGGATGACGGCGAGGAAGCTCCCAGAAGAAACGGTGATCGCAGAAGAAACGGCGATCGCAGAAGAAGAGACAGATAAATAATGAAAAGGCTATCGCATATCGCGATAGCCTTTTTGATGTCTGTGTCTGTTTTATTCTTCTGTTTTAGTGAGCATATTAAGCAGATTCAGAAAAAATGCACGGGTTTTATTTTTATCAGCCATTAGGCCTACTGTCTGTCCGTGGTCGCCCTTTATGGCAGGCATTATGTTCCACACTCCCTTTTCGGCTTTGCCGTCAAAGCTTCTGGATGGCTCGTCGAAGGGATTCTTTGCTGACGGCACATTAACAAGACCGTCATTTTCGTGCCACTCTTCGCTGAATTCTATACCGTATTCCTCATCTGAGGGGAAGCTGATGGTTGCGATAAGCTTTCCGAAAATTTTCAAAAGAGGGAATTTCATATATTTAGTGGAAAATTCCTCTCCCGGTGAACCGCTGGCATAGTAGCAGAAGTAGTAAATGCCTTTACAGATTTCTATTTTTTCGTTAAGCTCGAGAGCACCGCTGAAGGAAAGGTCACGGAGAATATGGTCATCGCTGTCGCGGACACGGTTTACGGCAGTTAAGATTTTATCAGGCTTTTTCTCTCCCTTCAGAGGTGTCAGTCCGAACTGCTCCATCTGGGCATCAACTAATTTTCCGTACATAGGAGTTCTTCCGAAAAGACTTACGGCTAAATTGGTTCCTCGGCCCATAGTGTGAATCAGATTCTTTTCTTCGGCTAATTTAAAAAGGAGAGTACCGTTATTCGGTGAGCAGAGAGTGGTGACGCTGACGATAAGCCTTTCTTTTCCGCCCGTAAAAAGGGGAGAAATATCATTTTCATCCGTAGCATTGATCTCTTCCTTATCACCGTAGGTCAGCAGATGAGCTAAAAGTCTTACCACCTGACCGCCGTGGCTGTGACCGATAAGATGAATACTTCTTTCACCGAAGCCGTTAAAGAGAGGCTTTTCGTATTTTCTGCCGTAACGGTCGTGGTTCCTTTTTTCGGAATGGGCTTTGCCGTAATCTACTCTCGTTCCCGTAAGCTGGGCATAAAGCTCGCAGGCATTATCCCATGCGCTTGAGATGGGGCCTACCGATGCCGCATAGCATTCATAGCCGTATTCACGCAGAAAACCGAGAAGACTTCCCGTGGAAGCACCCCAATAGGGGATAGCTTTATTTATACCTGTAAGGTCGCCCCAACCGAACATACCGTGTACGAAAATAAACGGACTGTTATTTCTGTTAATCATAACTGCACCCCTTTTCCTTATTCTTTATTAATTGTATACCTGTTTAACATATAAATCAATATTTTGAATATTAAGATTTATTATTAGAGAAAATAAAAAATGTGTGTCTGTAATGATTGACAGAAAAAAGCATATTTTATATAATTAAAACAGGAATTATGAATGGAGATGATAAAATGAAAAACTCAAATAAAAGTATGAATATGGCATCTGTTTTAAATCTGACGCTTACAGCTATTTTTCTTGCTGTTATAATCGTAATGAGCTTTACCCCTATCGGTTATCTCAAGGTAGGTACTATAGAAATTTCGCTTTTAGCTATTCCCGTAGCTATGGGTGCGGCTCTTTTAGGCGTAGGAGGAGGTGCTCTTTTAGGTCTCGCCTTCGGTGTTACGAGTCTTATTCAGTGCTTCGGTATGAGCGCCTTCGGTACGGCTCTTATGGGTATAAGTCCTGTGCTGACTGCTGTTTTATGTGTAGTACCCCGTGTTCTTGTAGGTGTGGCATCTGCTTTGGTTTATAAGGCTCTTAAGGGTAAAAATGTTCAGCCGAATATTGCTTCTCTTGTTTCGTTTCTTACTGCAGCGGTAGTGAATACCGTGCTTTTCGTAGGCTTATTTATAGCGTTTTTCGGTAATACCGAGTTTTATGCAGGCCTTGAGACACAGTTTTCGACGACAGGTGTAATCGCTTTCTTTGCCGCCTTTGTCGGTGTGAACGGTATAGTTGAGGCTGCAGCAAGTGCTGTGGTCGGCGGAGCTTTGGGCACTGTAATAAAGAAAATAGAAAAGCAGAAGAACGGATTTTCGAAAAGATAAAAATGCAGAAAGACAGGTTTTGATGCCTGTCTTTTAATTTACACTTGATTTAATTTTTAAATTAAAGTATCATTATAACAAGAGGTGATAATATGCTCGGTAAAGATTTATACAGTATGATTTTCAAAAGAAAGTCGTTTCATATTTTCAGAAATGTGGGTGACGAAAAAATCTCTGACGAAGAAATCAAGGACATTTATGAGGCCTACGAAGGTTTTGCTTCGCTATATCCCGATATAAAAACTGAAATAAGAATCGTTGATAACAGAAAGGTTACAACAAAAAGAGGACAGGAGCTGTGTATTCTTCTTTTCAGCGAAAAGAAAGAGGGTTATCTGCAGAACATAGGCTATATCGGTCAGCAGTTAGATTTGTATCTCGTTTCGAAAAACATCGGTACTCTCTGGTTTGGTATAGGTAAAACCGAAGAGGTCTGTGACGGACTCGATTATGTTATTATGTTTGCCGTTAAAAAGGTCAGTGATGAAAAGAAATACCGTAAGGATATGTTCAAAAGTAAGAGAAAGTCTGTCGATGAGATTTGGTCGGGTGAACAGCTAAAGGGAGTTACTGATATCGTTAGATTTGCGCCCAGTGCCTGCAACAGTCAGCCCTGGAAGGTGATAAACGGTGATGGAATACTCAGGGTTTACCGTTATAAAAAAGAGGGTAAAAGGGGAATAATGCCTGCCGATAAGGTCAGCTTTTATAACAGAATAGACATAGGTATTTTTCTTTGCTTTATGGAGCTGTGTATGGAAGAAAAGGGGATGACTTTCGAGAGAACACTATTCACTGATAAAGGTGATGATGCGGAGCTTACACTTAACGCTGAGTATGAAATAAGGTGAGGGGGCGAAGCCGCCGTAGACGGCGCCCTGGCGCCACCCGTGGCGTCGGGAAACGGCAAATGCCGTGCTTCGCCCCGTCCTCCCTTTACCGCCCGTCTGAAAGAAAAAATCAAGGCTGCCGCAACATAGCGACAGCCTTTTTGTTATTCACTCAGCTGAATTATTTATTATACATAGGTCTTGCCTTGTATGAAGTGTGGAGAAGCTCATGAGCCTTGTGGCTGTTGGGCTCGCCGAGGAATTCAGCATAGATGGTCTTAACGTCTTCGTTTTCATGGCTCTTTCTTGAAGGACGGTTCTTATCATTCTCATAAAGAGCAGAAGCACGGAGAGCCTTAAGATCTGTGAAGTTGCGTGTTGTAGCATCCTGTACGGGCTGACCGCCGCCGTTGATACAACCGCCGGGACAACCCATGATTTCGATGAAGGTATAGTCAGCTGTGCCGTCCTTAACCTTTTCCATGAGAGTCTTAGCGTTCTTTGTACCGCTGGCGATAGCAACCTTAACATCGATGTCGCCGAGCTTGTAGGAGGCTTCCTTTACGCCTTCCATACCGCGTACATCGTGGAATTCGGGATTCTCGAGGCTTTCGCCTGTGATAACCTCAGCAGCTGTACGAAGAGCAGCTTCCATAACACCGCCTGTAGCACCGAAGATAACAGCAGCACCTGTACCCTGACCGAGAGGAGCGTCACAGCTTTCGTCGGGAAGAAGAGCGAAGTTGATGCCTGCAGTATTGATCATTCTGCCGAGCTCTCTTGTGGTAAGAACATAGTCTACATCAGCGTAACCGCTTGCATCCATGGTGTCTCTGCCACATTCGAACTTTTTAGCAGTACAGGGCATAATGGCTACTGAAACGATATCCTTGGGATCGATGCCGTTCTTTTCAGCGTAGTAGGTTTTGATAACTGCGCCCTGCATCTGCATGGGAGATTTGCAGGATGAAAGATGGTCGAGCTCTGTGGGATAGTAATGCTCACAATATTTGATCCAACCGGGTGAGCAGGAAGTGATCATGGGAAGAACGCCGCCGTTCTTAACTCTTGAGAGAAGCTCTGTAGCTTCCTCCATAATGGTAAGGTCAGCACCGAAGTTGGTGTCGAATACTTTGTCGAAGCCGAGACGGCGAAGAGCAGCGAACATTTTGCCTGTTACGTCTGTGCCTACGGGCATACCGAAGCATTCACCGAGAGTAGCACGGATAGCGGGAGCAGCCTGAACGACAACATGCTTTGTTTCGTCGTTGATAGCTTCGAATACCTTAGCGGTATCGTCCTTTTCGTAGATAGCACCTACGGGACAGTTAACGATACACTGACCGCAAGAGATACAGGATGTGGTGTCAAGACCGAGCTCAAAGGGTGAGCCGATATGAGTGTCGATACCACGAGCATTAGCACCGATAACGCCGATGCTCTGATTGTTACATGCTGCTACACAGCGACGGCAGAGGATACACTTATTGTTATCTCTTACCATGTGTGCTGCGGAGAAATCGAGCTCGTAAACGGGCTTGAAGCCGTCATACTTGTCTTCCGTTTCTACGCCGTATTCCTTGCAAAGCTTCTGAAGCTCGCAGTTACCGCTTCTGATACAGGAGAGGCACTTTCTTTCGTGAGTGGAAAGAATGAGCTCGAGAGTAGTCTTTCTTGCCTTACGAACCTTTTCACTGTTAGTGAAGATTTCTGTGCCGTCTCTTTCGATGGGGAATACACAGGCGGCTACAAGGCTTCTTGCACCCTTTACTTCTACTACGCAGAAACGGCAGGCGCCGATTTCATTGATTTCCTTAAGGAAGCAGAGTGTGGGGATTTCTATTCCAACCTGTCTTGCTGCTTCAAGGATTGTTGTACCGTAAGGTACGCTGCAAGGCATACCGTTAATTTTGATATTAAGCATATTTTCCATTATTGCGTACCTCCTTATTTCTTAATGATAGCTTTAAATTTACAGGAATCCATACATACACCGCACTTGATGCACTTTGATGTATCGATGGTGTGAGCTTCTTTGACTGCACCTGAGATAGCGCCTACGGGACACTTCTTAGCACAGAGAGTACAGCCCTTACACTTGTCAGCCTCGATGGAGAATGAAAGGAGATCCTTACATACGCCTGCGGGACATTTCTTATCTACTACGTGAGCGATGTATTCGTCACGGAAGAATTTAAGTGTGGAAAGAACAGGGTTGGGAGCTGTCTGACCGAGACCGCAGAGAGAGTTTTCCTTGATGTAGTAGCAAAGCTCTTCGAGCTTGTCGATGTCTTCGAGAGTACCCTTACCTGAAGTGATTTTGTCGAGAATTTCGAGAAGTCTTCTGGTACCTACACGGCAGGGAGTACATTTACCGCAGGATTCGTCAACCGTGAAGTCAAGGAAGAACTTAGCGATGTCAACCATACAGTTGTCCTCGTCCATTACGATAAGACCGCCTGAACCCATCATACAGCCGATAGCTGTAAGGTTATCGTAGTCGATGGGAGTGTCCATAAGATGAGCAGGGATACATCCGCCTGAGGGACCGCCTGTCTGAGCAGCCTTGAAGGCCTTGCCGTTAGGGATGCCGCCACCGATTTCATAGATAACGTCACGGAGAGTAGTACCCATGGGAACCTCAACGAGACCTGTGTTGGTGATTTTACCGCCGAGAGCGAATACCTTGGTACCCTTTGATTTTTCGGTACCCATTGAAGCAAACCAGTCAGCACCGTTACGGATGATGGCAGGGATGTTTGCGAAGGTTTCTACGTTATTTTCGGTGGTGGGCTTAGCGAAGAGACCCTTTACTGCGGGATAGGGAGGACGGGGTCTGGGCTCGCCTCTGTTACCCTCGATGGAGGTCATAAGAGCAGTTTCTTCACCGCATACGAAAGCACCTGCACCGAGCTTTACGAACAGGTCAAAGTCAAAGCCTGAGCCGAAGATGTTTTTGCCGAGAAGACCCATTTCTCTTGCCTGATTGATAGCGATCTGTAAACGTGCTACAGCGATGGGATATTCAGCACGTACATAGATGTAGCCTTCGGTAGCACCTGTAGCGTAGCCGCAGATAGCCATAGCTTCGATGATACAATGGGGGTCACCTTCGAGAACGGAACGGTCCATGAATGCACCCGGGTCACCTTCGTCAGCGTTACATACTACATATTTCTGATCAGCCTTGTTAGCAGCTGTGAAGCTCCATTTGAGACCGGTGGGGAAGCCGCCGCCGCCTCTGCCGCGAAGACCGGAATCCTTAACTATCTGGATAACCTGCTCGGGAGTGAGCTGTGTAAGACACTTAGCGAGAGCCTGGTAGCCGTCGTAAGCGATGTATTCATTGATGTCTTCGGGGTTGATAACACCGCAGTTGCTGAGAGCAACTCTCTTCTGCTTTTTGTAGAAGTTGGTGTCATTGAGACCCTTGATTTTTTCGGGAGTTACTGTCTCCTTGTAGAGAAGGCGGGTAACCATACGGCCTTTGAGAAGATGCTCCTCTACGATTTCGGGAACGTCCTCTACCTTAACCTCTGAATAGAAGCAGCCTTCGGGATAAACGATCATAATGGGACCGAGAGCGCAGAGACCGAAGCAGCCTGTACGGATAACCTGTACTTCGTTTTCGAGACCCTTAGCCTTGAGCTCGGCATTCATTGTGTCGATAATTTTCTGTGAATTTGAAGAGGTACAACCGGTACCGCCGCAAACGAGCACATGTGAACGATACATTTATACTTCCTCCTTATTTAGCGATAGCTCCAACGGTGTATTCCACTACGGGATTGCCGTTTACGAGATGGTCAACAACAATTCTTGCAACCTTTTCTTCTGTAAGCTGAACATAGGTTACCTTTTCCTTGCCGGGAACCATAACCTCAGCGATGGGCTCGTACTGGCACATACCGATACAGCCTGTCTGAGCTACTGTAACATTTGTAAGGTTACGCTTTGCTGTTTCTTCTACGAATTTATTCATTACAGGTCTTGCACCTGCTGCGATACCGCATGTAGCCATACCAACAACAACTCTGGTGAGTTCGGTAGAATCATCGCGTGCTGTAAGATTAGCCTTGGCAGCATCTCTTAATGCCATAAGTTCTTCAAGAGTTTTCATAAATTTACACCTCCGTAAGTTGTTTCGTGTTTTCAGTAATATAATCTTTGAGCCAAGCGGTGATGCTCGGTTCGTTAAGAGGAACATCTCCTAAAATTTCCTTAAGCTGTCTGGTGTCTAAGGTGAAGCTTTTCCCGTCGAGCCGTCTTATGTAAACGAAATCGATATGAAGATTCATAGTTATGAGCATAATTACCGTCGAGCACATATCGCCTATGGGCGTAAAGTCAAGATGGTCGGTACGGAAGAGAGCCGTGGTTTTCGTTCCTTTACCGGGTGTGCTTTCGATGTCGAAGGAGCCTCCCGTCATTTCCGCCGCCATTCTGAAAAGGGGGATACCCATTCCGACCTTTCTGGTTGTGCGGGTGGTGAAGAAGGGATCTCTTACATTTTCGAGCTGCTCGGGGGTCATACCCTTACCGTCGTCGCTTACTGAAATTTCCAGAGTGCTTGTCTTCGTATCCTCGGTCAGCTCCACGGTTATCAGTGAGGCCTCTGCTCTTACTGAGTTCTGGGCTATGTCGAGGACATTAAGAGAAAGCTCCCTCATCAGTTCATGTATTTGTCAAGAATGCCCTTAACGTCCTTGGCAGTGATTTTGCCGTAAACGTCGTCGTTAACCGTAAGAACGGGAGCAAGACCGCAGGCACCGATGCAGCGACAGGCTGTAAGTGAGAATTTTCCGTCGGCTGTACACTCGTCTGCACCGATACCGAGCTGAGCTGAAAGCTCGTCGAAGATTTCCTGTGCAGCCTTAACATAGCATGCAGTACCGAGACAAACGGAGATAGCGTATTCACCCTTGGGAGAAAGAGCAAACTGAGCGTAGAATGTAGCAACGCCGTAAACCTTTTCGAGGGGTACGTTCATACCGTCTGCAATTTTCGCCTGAATTTCAAAGGGGAGATAGCCGTAGATTTCCTGAGCTACCTGCATAACATGCATAAGCTTACTGTTGTCTCCTGTGCATTCAGCGATAACTGCGTCGAGTTTTGCAGCCTGTTCAGGTGTGTCCTTGAACGGGATTGTGCTGATTTTCTTAAGCATTGACTTTTGTCCTCCTTTAAACGGATTACCGTTAAATTTTGTAAGTTGCAGGTCTTTTATATCAAAAAAGACCGACAATAATCCATACTCATAAATAATAACATATAAGGCAAAAAAAATCTACTGTATTTTCAATTTTAAGGAGGTAAAATTCGGTTTTTCTATTTTCAACAAAAATTGACTTTCGTTTTTTTATAAATTAAACAAAATAATAGGGGATATCCCTTGAAACCAGTAGGATTTAAAGAACTTTTTTTTCCACAATAAAAGGATAAAAACGCTTCAATTATGCACAAATTAATACTTGTCTTTTTGTTTAAAAACACGAAGTTGAAAAAGGAAAAAACTGCCTCTATTGACTTTTAAAAATCATAAGCTATAATTAAAAATACAGGCGGCTTATCTGTGCCGTAAAATAATTTTGAAAGGAAAAATATTATGAAGACTTTTAAAAGAACACTCAGTCTTTTTCTTGCTCTTTTAATGGCTTTTTCAGTGTGTACCGTAGCTTTTGCTGCCGGTGAATACGAAGGAAAAGCCGAAGAAGTAATGGGCTTTACCGAGGAGGATTTCCTCTCCGTAAAGGGCAGAAGAATTTTTAATCAGAAGGGCGAGGAAATTCAGCTCAAGGGTGTAAATATCGGTGCCTGGCTTGTCCGTGAGGATTGGCTTAATCCCGACGATGTAACCGTCAAAAAAATCGAAGAAATGACCGAAAAAGAGAAAGCGGAATATACCGGCGTTTACTATCACGAGCTTACGGAGGAGCAAAAAAAGGTCTACGATCCCTATCACGGTAAAAAGTATGACGGTGAAATGGTTTACGATGTTTTGGAGACACGCTTCGGCAGAGAAAAGTCTCAGGAGCTTCTCAATATGTTTTATGACAACTGGTTCACCGAATGGGACCTCGATAACATCAAGGCACTCGGCTTTAACTGTGTCCGTGTTCCCTTCTGGTACAGAAACTTCTATTATGATGACAAGGGAACAAAGATTTACGACGAAAACGGTGAATGGGATTTCTCACGCCTTGATTGGGTTGTAGAGGAATGCTCGAAGAGAGAGCTTTATGTCATCCTTGATATGCACGGTGCAGTAGGCTCTCAGAGTGATGCTCCTCACAGCGGCCGAGGCTTCGCAGGCGCACAGCTTATGGAGGACAGCGAGCGCGGAGAAAGATACCGTGAGCTTACCGACGAGCTTTGGAGAGCTATCGCAGAGAGATTTAACGGTAATCCCGCTGTCGCTATGTATGACCTTCTCAATGAGCCTATGTGTGATGTTCAGTGTACGGAAATCGAAAGAAGAATAAAGAACGAAAAGATTTATACCCGTCTTTACGATACAGTTCGCGCTGTCGATGAGGACCATATAATCACTATGGAGGCCATCTGGACCGGCTTCGCCCTTCCCACCACTATTTTCAAGGGCTGGCACGATGTAGTATATCAGGTACATTTTTATAATAACTCTGACTTTATCTTTACCTTCTTCCTGCTTCTCACTATGGCTATCCATCCTAATGTGCCTCTTATGATGGGTGAATTCTATCCCCATAAGGCTACTACATGGAAGAACTGCTTCGAGACAATGAACGGACTTAATTACAGTTGGATGCTCTGGACCTACAAGGCAACGGGTCACGGTATGTGGGAATCTGACTGGTGCCTGTACGGTGCAAAGAACGGCTTCTGGAGAGCTCCTATATTTAACGGCTCCTATGAAGATATCGCTGCTGCCTGGAGTGCAGATATGCTTAATACTCAGACAGGCTTCCAGGATACAGGCCATTTTGTAAATAATGTACAGGCTCATCTCGGCTGATAAATTAAAAAGCATAAAATATAAAGCAACCGTTTTCGTGACGGTTGCTTTTAGCTTTATCTGACTATTATTCCTCCGCCGACTACATAATCTCCGTCATAAAGCACCAGAGACTGCCCTGCCGTAACTGCTCTGACAGGCTCCTCGAATTCTGCGTGAAGAGTGTTTTCGTCTGTCTGCCATATTCTTGCCCATTGTTCCTTATGAGAATATCTTGTTCTGGCTTTTACGCGGATGGGGGAGTCGAGGCGGTCACAGGCGATAAGATTAATGTCAGTTGCTTCTACCTGCCTTGTGAAAAGCTCCTCATTACTGCAGAGAATAACTCTGTTTCTTTCCACATCCTTTTCTTTTACATACATCGGTGCCGGCAGAGCCAGACCGAGGCCTCTTCTCTGTCCCACGGTATAGCGGATGATGCCCTTGTGAGTGCCTAAAATTTTGCCCTCGGTGTTTACGAAATCACCTGTAGGGTAAGTCTTGCTCAGCCATCTCTCGATAAAGGAGCCGTAATCACCGTCGGGGATGAAGCAGATATCCTGGCTGTCTTTTTTTCTCGCGTTGATAAGGTTTTCCGAAAGGGCTATTTCTCTTGCTCTTTCCTTAGTCATAGAGCCGAGAGGAAAAAGAGTGTGTGAAAGCTGATGCTGGGAAAGACAGTAAAGCACATAGCTCTGATCCTTTGAGGCATCGGCACCCTTTTTAAGATAATATCTTCCGCTTGCTTCGTCATATCCGCATTGGGCGTAATGACCTGTGGCGATGTAGCTGAAGCCCTGCTTTTCTGCTTGAGCTAAAAGTGAGCCGAACTTCAGATGCTTATTACATACGATACAGGGATTGGGTGTGGCGCCGCCCTCATAAACGGAGATAAAATTACCGATAACCGTATTTTTGAATTCCTCGGTGAAGTCAAGCACCTGAAAGGGTATTCCTACCTTTTCCGCTACGGCACGGGCATCCTCTGTATCGGTGACGGCACTTTCCTCGCTGTGACAGAAAAAACGGCAGTTTACACCTGTCACATCATAGCCCTCCTTTTTCAGCAAAAGAGCAGAAATGGCGCTGTCCACACCGCCACTCATACCTACCATTACCTTTTTGGACATAACGATACCCCCACAAACATAATCTTACTTGATTATATTAGCTGTGGGGGTGAAAGTCAAGTGGTTTAAAAATCCAGCTGCTCTTCTGTAAGGTATTCCGCGTTTACATAGGGCAGAACTACGGTGAAATCCGTATGCTCGGGAGAGCTTTTAGCTGTTATGGAGCCTCCGTGAAGCTCAGTTATTTGCTTGGAAATGGCGAGGCCGAGGCCCGAACCGCCTGAATAGGAATTTCGTGAGGAATCCATACGGTAGAATTTTTCGAAAAGTCTGTCGAGCTTTGCCCTGGGGATTTCGTCACAGTGGTTACGGAATTTGATTATTACACGGTTCCGTCTGATTCTTGCACCGATTTTAATGCTCGTACCCTCATAGGAATAGTTTACTGCATTTTTCAGAAGATTGTCGAAGACTCTTGCTATCTTATCGGCGTCGGCAAACATTATGATATGCTCGGGGATATCAGTCTGAACGGTGAGATTCTTTTCCGAAAGCATGGGATAAAACTCGTCGGCTATCTGTTCGAGCATCATATTAAGGTCGATTCGGTTTCTTTCGAGGGTTACGGTGTTGATATTGAAGCGTGTGATTTCGAAAAACTCATTGATAAGCTGCTCGAGACGGTACGCCTTTTCCAGAGAAATACCTACAAATTTCGCTCTCTGCTCTGCCGTCAGCTCACGGCTTTCGTCCAAAAGAGTGAGATAGCCTATAACGCTGGTGAGGGGCGTTTTAAGGTCGTGGGCAAGATACATAACCAGGTCATCCTTTTTCTTTTCCGCTTCGATGGCCTTCCTGCGGTTTTCCACTACCTTAAGATGGATGTCGCTGAGCTTCAGCTCTACCTCAGAATAGCTTTTCGGGAAGGAAAGAATCTGTCCGTCTTCATCGACGAAGGCATTCATACTTTTATATACTCTGCCGAAATTTATGAGAGTAGAGAAGGAGTAAATTACGCTGTTAATCAGTATCGTACAGACGAAGGCAGGTACAAGCAGAATGTAGCTGTTTCGGAAGATATAGTCTGCCCACCGTGAATTAAGCAGTGCATCGAGAAAAGCATATAAGCTGTCGGTAAATTCGATGGATTGCTTGGCGTAAAGATAGCATATTATGTAAACGGCAGTGATTACGGCAAAGCAAATAAGATTCCATTTGAAGAACGAAAGGAGAATCAGTCTTATAACGCTGTCGGCACCTTTTTTCGGCTCTTTTCTTTTATTCACCTTTTTCAATTTTGTATCCAACTCCCCATACGGTTTTAATGAATTTCGGATTTCTCGGCTTTTCCTTGAGCTTTTCTCTTATTCTTCTTATATGTACCATAACTGTATTGTTGCTGTCAAGATATTCCTCTCCCCAGACCTTTTCGAAAAGCTCCTTTGTGGAAACTACTCTGTCTGCATTCTCCATAAGAAGTCTGACTATACGGAATTCGGTGGGAGTAAGAATGATTTCCTCTCCGTAAAGATAGCAGCAGTGAGTGGAAATATTGATTTCCAGACCTGAAATTTCTAGAGTGTCCGTTTTTTCGCTGCGGTCGTTATACTGAGTGGAGCGTCTGAGCTGAGCTTTGATTCTCGCTGTAAGCTCCAGAGGGTTAAAGGGCTTGGTCACATAGTCATCGGCACCGAGGGAAAGGCCGGAGATTCTGTCGGTGTAGTCGGTTTTTGCCGTGAGCATAATAACGGGATAGGTGTGCATTTTGCGTATTTCGCGGCAAAGAGTAAAGCCGTCGGTATCTCCCAGCATAACATCAAGGACGGCAAGGTCGAAAATCTCGTTTCTTATTAATTCGAGCGCTTCCTTTCCGTCGAAGACCTTTACGGTTTCGAAGCCCTCATTCTGTAAATATACGCCGACAAGCTCGGCAATTTCTTTTTCGTCATCTACTATAAGAATTTTCATTTATGTATCCTCTTTTTAATTTGATAGGAAAATGTGCTATTGAGTATATTATATCATTAAAATCCGCATATTGGAATATGCCATTTCTTAAGATTATCTTAAGTTTTCGTAAGGGCAAGGCGATTTAATAAAAAATAATCACTTAACATCTTTATTTTTTCAGAAAGATATATTATTATATAAAATGAGTAATTATAAAGAAAATACGAGGAAGGTGAAAAAATGAAAAAGATTCTTATAGTTGACGATGAAATCGCCATAGCAGAGCTTATTTCCGACTCACTTGAGGACGAGGGCTTTGAAACGGTGATAAAAACTGACGGGAGAAGCGCTTATGAGTACATAAATGATCATAAGGACGAGATTTCTCTTATCACTTTGGATATTATGATGCCCGAAATATCCGGCGTCGAGCTTTGTAAGTTTATCAGAAATACAGTTGACTGTCCTATTGTATTTGTTTCGGCTAAGGGAAACACCTTTGATAAGGTGCTCGGTCTCGAAATCGGTGCAGATGACTACATAGCCAAGCCCTTTGTCGTAGAGGAATTTGTAGCCAGAGTAAAGGCACACCTCAGACGCGAGGAAAGATATATTTCAAACGAGACGGGAGAAATTATAAAGGTCGGTGACATCGCAATAGATACCTCTTCCCTTACTGTCAGTAAAAAAGGAAAACCCGTTTCTATTTCCACCCGTGAATTCCAGCTTCTCCAGTATCTTATGGAGAATGCAGGCAAGGTTCTTACCCGTGAGCAGATTTTTGCTCATGTCTGGGACACGGAATTCGGTGACATCGGTACCGTTGCCGTTAATATCAAAAGTATAAGAGATAAAATCGACCCCGATAATGAGTACATAAAAACTGTTTGGGGTGTCGGCTATAAATTCGTTAAGGTAATAAGATAAAAGGTGAAGAAAATGCACGGCAAAAAAGGTAATCTGATTACGGTTTTTGTTCTTATAGGTGTTATCGCAGCTTGCGGTTATTTTTATAACGCTTCAGTAAGAGCGACACTCAGTGACGCTGCCGTAAATGCAAAGGAAATTTTGGTTGAATACAATGCAGAAATAATAGGGGCTCTTATAAAAGAGCCTTCTGTAGACACCTGGGATGAAATACTGAACGAATACGATGAGATTATCGTTACCGTAGAGGATAGCAGGAACAATGAAATCGCTCAAAGCAACGAAAATACCTGGACTGCTCTTGATGTGAAGGTGCAGACTCCCTTTGAGTATAAGGGTGACGCATATCTTATAATCTCCTCGGTTTATCTTCTCGAGGACTATGTAGCCGATGTAAAAGCGAGAACGAGATTTTATCTTATAGAGATGCTGATTCTTTTCTCTTCTCTCTCGTTGATGATTTTTACTACCTATACTCTTGTGCTGCGCCCCTTCAGAAAGCTCTACAAGGCTATCGAGGAGTACGATAAAACAGGAGAGTTTGAAAAAAAGAAAATCAAAGGCTATGCAGGAAAGGTTTACCGACGGTTTGTATCTATGACGGAAAATCTCGAAGCCAATCAGAGAAATCAGAGAAGAATTATCGCATCCATATCTCACGACATAAAGACACCGCTGACCTCTATTATGGGCTATGCGGAGCGACTGCAGAAGGATAATATTTCCGAGGAAAGAAGTGGCCGTTATCTCGCCACTATCTACGGAAAGAGCCTCGAAATAAAGGAGCTCGTAAATGAATTCGACGAATATCTGAGCTTCGATCAGAAAAAGCAGATTTGCAGAAAAGCCTGTTCTGCCGACAGAATAGCCGAAGCCATAGTAAATGATTATGAGGCGGATCTGGAGGAGGCAGGAGTAACTCTTTCGGTAAACAACTATGCTGACGATGCACAGGTAGAGATAGATGAGCTTAAATTTAAAAGAGTATTCGGTAATATCTTCGCTAACTCCGTAAAGCATTTCAAAGACAATATAAAAATTATCCGTGTAGACATTTATTCGGACAAAAGCAATGTTTATTTTCATATAAATGACAGCGGTGAGGGGGTACCCGAGGAGAATCTCGAGCTTATCTTTGAACCCCTTTACACCTCCGATGAGGGCAGAAAGGTAGCGGGTCTCGGTCTTTCCATCTGCCGTGAAATCATCGATGCCCATTCGGGTATGATTTATGCACAGAAAAGCGATCTTGGCGGTCTCGAGGTAATTATCGAGCTGGACAGGAAAAAATAAAGAGGGAAAGCTATGGCAATCAAAAAAAACGATGAAATACGTCTTAAGATAACTACTCTGACCTCACAGGGAAGCGGTCTGGGGCGGTTTAACGATATGGCTGTTTTCGTAGAGGGAAGCGCCGTCGGAGATGACCTTTTGGTTCACATAATCAAGGTTAAGAAAAACTATGCCGTGGGTATAATCAAAAAGATTTACAAGGCCTCACCTGACAGAACGGAAGCTGACTGTGAGGCTTTCGGAAGATGCGGCGGCTGCAGCTACCGTCACATTTCCTACGAAGCGGAAAAAAGAGAGAAGCTGCAGTCTGTGACTGACGCTATGAACCGTATCGGCGGTATTGACATAAAGGCAGAAAGCATTTACACCGTAAAAAATCCCTGCCGTTACCGTAATAAGGCTCAGATACCCGTAGGTCTTGACAGGGAAGGCAATCTCATAACAGGCTTTTATTCTAAAAGAAGCCACCGTATAATTCCCTGCGAGGACTGTCTTTTACAGATGCCTGATTTTAAAAATATCGTTTCTGCGGTGAGAGGTTACATTCTCGGGAATCCCGTATCTGTCTACAATGAGGAGACGGGCGAGGGTCTCATAAGGCATATTTATTTAAGGCAGGGCAGAAAAACAGGTCAGATTATGGTATGTCTCGTAATTAACGGGGACACTCTGCCGAAAAAGGACAGGTTTATCGAGGCTGTTCTTGAGTCAAATGAAAACATAAGGTCAATCGTTCTTAATATCAACAAAGAGGATACGAATGTAGTTCTCGGCGATAAATGTATAACTGTCTGGGGTGAAGATTTTATAGAGGATGAGCTTTGCGGTCTTACCTTCAGAATTTCTCCTCTGTCTTTTTATCAGGTAAACCCTGAGGGTACGGAAATCCTCTACGGCAAGGCAAAAGAGTACGCTTCGCTGAAAGGAGGAGAGACTCTTCTCGACCTTTACTGCGGAACGGGTACTATCGGTCTTACTATGGCTAAAGACTGCAAGGAGCTTATCGGCGTGGAGATTATTCCTCAGGCTATCGAAAATGCGAAGAAAAATGCAGCTCTTAACAGTATAGAAAATGCCCGTTTTATCTGTGACGATGCTTCGGGTGCGGCGAAGACTCTCTTCGATGAGGGCATAAGACCTGATGTGATTATTCTTGACCCGCCGAGAAAGGGCTGCAGTGCCGATGTAATCGACACGGTAGTGAATATGAAGCCTGAAAGAGTGGTTTATGTTTCCTGCGATCCTGCTACTCTGGCCAGAGACTGCAGAATCTTTGAGGATAAGGGCTACAAGGTGAAAGAGCTCTGTGCAGTAGATATGTTCCCCAGAACGGTGCATGTCGAAAGTGTCGCTCTTTTGTCAAGAATTATTTAACGAAGAGAGGATTAATATAATGGAAAAATATGACAGGATATTTAACAGCCAACGGGAAAAAGACTCGAAAATTGAACTTGCAAACGGATATATTTCTGCTACGGAAATTCTTTTTGAAGAGGAAAAAACAGTTGTAAGGATTGATGCTAAGGGAGCTGTTGACTTTCTGGATTCAGAAGATAAGCTTATTGCCGCAATTAATATTCCGGAACAGACGGGCGGAAAAGAGGCTTACACCGAGGTGCTGTGCAGTGTTGAAGATGACTGTATTTTGCTGAAGCTTCCCGTTGTGGAATGGATTGATAATTATCCTCATTGCGACGGAGAGCATGACCGTTGGGACAGTAAAATTATCGGATATCATAATTTGGCATTTGATCTGAAAACAAAGAAGATAGTTTTAAAGGCGTTTTAACTGTTATTTATATGCAACCGATAACGGTAGGGTTTAGTTAACCGATTACATTAAACCTGTGTCTAAGCTGTCAAAAACTAAGCTCAAAATATCAAAGGAGAAAATATTATGAACGGTAATCAGTGGTATAAGGATATGGTTTTCTATCAGATATGGCCCCGTTCCTTCAAGGACGGAAACGGCGACGGTATGGGCGACCTTATCGGTGTTTATGAAAAGCTCGACTATATTAAATCTCTGGGCTGTGACGGTATATGGTTTTCACCTCTTTATCCCTCTCCCGGTGTGGATTGCGGATATGACATTTCTGATTATTTCGGTATAGCTGAGGAATTCGGCGGAATGGAAGCCTTTAAAAGAGTGCTCGACGGCGCTCACGAAAGAGGAATGAAGGTTATTATGGATCTGGTGGTAAATCATACGAGCGATCAGCACGAATGGTTTCAGAAAAGCCGTCAGAGAATAGAGCCTTACACGGATTATTACATCTGGCGCCCTGCCAAGGCTGACGGAAAGCTCCCCAATAACTGGGACTCTCTTTTCGAGGGTAAGGCCTGGGCCTGGGATGAGGTAAGAAAGGAGTATTATCTTCATCTTTTCGCTGTTCAGCAGGCAGATCTTAATATGGATAATCCACTGGTTCGCGAAGAGGTTAAAAAGGTTCTTAAGTTCTGGCTTGACCTGGGAGTGGACGGCTTCCGTGAGGATGTAATCACTTTTATTTCGAAAAAGGAAGGTCTACCGGACGATTATATTATGCCTGCATCAAAAGGCTTCAATTATTTTAATCACGGTCCGCATCTGCACGAATATCTCAAAGAATTCAGGGATGATGTCTTCTCTCATTATGACTGTATGACCTTGGCGGAGGCACCGATGATAAAGCCAAAGAAGGCACTCAGATATATCGATGAAACAAATGAGCCTGTCCTCGATATGATGATTCAGTTCTCCACGCAGGAGGCTGACTGTATGTTTACGGATTTCGTACACATGCCCTTTTCTCTTCGTAAATTAAAGAGAGCCTTTTCCTCGTGGCAGACAGGCCTTGAGGGCAGAGGGTGGAATATGCTCTATATGGAAAACCATGACCATCCGAGAATAGTTTCACGCTACGGAAGTGAAAAATTCCTCAGCGAAAGCGCAAAGATGCTCGCTGTTTCTTATCTGTTCCTTAAAGGTACGCCCTTTGTTTATCAGGGACAGGAAATCGGTATGAGTAATTGGTATCCCGAGGATCCGTCAATGTATGAGGATGTGCAGACACGCTGGCAGTATGAAAATGTAGGAGTAAAGAAATCTCCCGAAAAGAGACTTCAGCGCTTATGGCACGGCTCCCGTGATTCTGCCCGTACACCCGTACAGTGGGACGGCAGTGAGAATGCAGGCTTTACGACGGGTATACCCTGGTTTTATGTAAACGAAAATTATAAGGATATTAATGTAGCCTCTCAGGAAAAGGATGAAAAATCCGTGCTGAATTTTTACCGCAAGGCAATCGCTCTTCGTAAAAGACTTTCCTGTGTACGCTACGGAGATTATAAAGAGTACGCAAGGAGTTCATCGAAGCTTTACATTTATTCCCGCGAGGATGAAAAGCAGAAGCTTTTAGTCGTCTGCTCATTCTCCGATAAGAATGAAAAATGGAAAGCACCGAAGGATTTTGATATGAAAAATGCAGAGCCTTGTCTTTGTAATTACGGCGGTGCAGAGAGCCTTGACCTGCGTCCCTATGAGGCAAGAGTATACCTGTGGAATAAACAGGTATAACCGAGAGAAAAAGGAGAAAGATAATGGAACTCATTTCTAAAGTAAAAAGTGTTCTGGGCGGCAGACCCGAATGGTCCACGGAGCCCGGTGAAAGATTGAGCTACTATTCTTATTTTGCAGGACAGAATATGATTTACACACTTTTTAATGTGTGTCTTACTACATACCTTCTGTTTTTAGGCATAGACCCTATCAAGTCAGCGACGGTTATGCTTATAGTCAAGGTATGGGATGCTGTTAACGATACTCTTTTCGGCGTTATCTTTGACTCAGTAAAATTCAAAAGCGGAAAGAAATATCTTCCCTGGATACGCGTTTCTACTATGCTTATCCCTATCGCGACTATACTTACCTTCGTTATTCCCTCAGGCTCCTCACAGACGGTTAAGCTTGTCTGGTTTGCTGTTGCTTATATGCTCTGGGATACGGCGTATACCCTGTGCGATGTGCCTATTTTCGGTATTCTTACCTCTATGAGTCAGAGTATCGACGAAAGAAACTCTATCCAGTCCTATAAGAGCATCGCTACCTATGCAGGTGTAGGTATAACCTCTACTCTTTCCACCGTGCTTATCAGCGAAAAGGTCGGCATGAATTACGGCACCATTACGGTGGTCATCTGTATTCTCGCCTTTGCCTTTATGCTTCCTGCCTCCTTCAAGCTCAAGGAACGCTTCCGTACCGAGGCGGAGGAGACCTTCACTATCAGAAGAATGTTCTCTTATCTTTTTAAAAACAAGTATCTTCTTATATACTATCTCGGACTTTTCTTCTATTCGTCACTGAGCATCGGTAACGCATTTACTCTTTATGTTTCCTATTATCTTTTCCACAGCGCTCTGTTCTCTCTCGTAGTAGGCGCTGTAGGTACCGTGCCTCAGTTTATTATCGCACTTCTTCTGCCGAAGCTTATCCGTAAATACGATAAGATGAAGGTGAACCGTGTATGTCTGCTTCTTTATGTAATACTCAGCTTTATTACCTGGGCGGTGGGCTACGGCAATGTGGTGGTTTACATCATTATGTTTACTATCCGTTCCATACCTCTTGCAGTGGTAGCTCTCGAAATGTTTATCTTTACGCCTGACTGCGCTGAGTACGGCTATTTTAAAAGCGGTACCGAGGCCAAGGGTATCACTTTCGCCGTACAGACCTTTATGGCGAAGCTTACAGGCTCTATTTCAGGCTCGCTTGGTATGTTCCTTCTCGGTCTTCAGTCCGTAGGCTGGAAGATGGTAGAGGTAAGCTCTTTTCAGGAGCTGGAGCAAAGCGGTGTAACACAGACTCCTCACGCTCTGAATATGCTTTGGCTGATCTTTATGCTTATTCCGGCTGTCGGCGGACTTCTGGCATATATAGTATGGCTTTTCTATGACCTTAAGGATAAGGATGTTCAGATTATGATTGAGTGTAATACGGGCAAAATAAGCAGAGAGGAGGCTCTCTCTAAGATGTCCAAAAAATACGATATAAAGGAGTAAACGAGACGCACAAATGAAAAAACTAATCAGCATATTATTGGTATTATCTCTTCTGCTTCTTACGGGCTGCAATAAAAATCCCGAGTCGGAAGCACAGGATGCGGTGCTTACCGATTATCTCGACCGCGTGAAAAGCTTCGAGGGCGTAACACATCAGTACGGCCAGGAGGAAAGCCGGGTGCTTTTCGGTGAAAAATTAGTGGCGACGGTGCTTTATCCCGTAACGGGTATCGAAGAGCTTGACGGGGCAATTGATGAATATATCGACGGTGTTATAGTTTCTTCTCAGCTGGATTTCGTGGAAGATGAATTGGAGGAGGCGGCAGAGCTGCTTGTTTCCTATAACAGCTATCTTAATAAAAACGGTATGGTAAGTGTGGAATTTGCGGAGCATTATTTGAATTCTGCTCTCGCTCATCCTATTGATCTTGTCAGAACATTTACTGCGGATGCTGAAAGCGGGAAGCTTCTCTCTTTAGATGACATACTGAAAAAAGGTAAAAGAGAGCTTATAGAAAAGCGTCTTATCGAGGAATTCAATATAGACATAGAGTATAGTGACGGAGATATTCTGGCAAATTGGATTTTAGCTGATAACTGCCTTAAGATTATTCTTGCCCGCGGTGAATTTTTGCCTATGTCTGACGGAACGAAGTCCTTTACCTTTACTAAAAAGGAGACAAAGGAGCTGCTTAAGGACGGTAAAGAAGAGGCAAGTTTGCAGGTAAATCAGGATGAAAAGCAGGATACTGTTTCCGAACAGCTGTCGGAGGTGCATATTGATACGGATAAGCCGATGATCGCTCTTACCTTTGACGACGGACCGAGCGCCCATACTCAAAGGCTTCTGGATATATTTAAAAAGTACGGAGGAAAGAGTACCTTCTTCGTTCTCGGAAATACCCTGGATAACAGAAAGGACACGCTGAAAAGAATGGTTGCCGAGGGTCACGAAATCGGTAATCACAGCTGGAGCCACAGACAGTTTACGAACATCGGTATAGATGAGGTCAAGGATGAGATAATGATGACCCGAGCCAAAATCTATGATATTACTGGAGTGGACTGTACTATTGTCAGACCGCCCTACGGCGCCTGCAGCGATGAAATAAGAGCGCTCGGCAAGGAAATCGGTGTTTCCTACATTAACTGGTCGGTGGATACCCTTGACTGGAAAACGAAGAATTCTGAGGCAGTGTTTAAAGAGATAATGAAGGATGTAAGTGACGGCCATATTATTCTCTGTCATGATCTTCATAAAACCACCGTGGATGCTATGGAAAAGGCTATTCCTGCTCTTATAGATGAGGGATATCAGCTCGTGACTGTTTCCGAGCTTCTTACCTGCAGAGGCGGAGCTGTCGAGGTGGGTAAGATGTACTACAAACAGGTGAAAGGACAGTAAAAATGAATAAAGGTATAACAAAAAGAGAAAGAGAAATTACGGATATGGAGGAAATTCTTTCCATTCTCGATAAAGCCAAAGTTTTACATTTAGGCTTGGTTGACGGAGATGAGCCCTATGTAGTTCCGATGAATTACGGTTACCTTATGGAAGACGGAAAAATGACCGTCTATCTTCACGGCGCCCTCAAGGGCAGAAAGCTCGAGCTTATGAGAGTGAATCCTAAGGTTTTCTTTGAAATGGACTGTGATATCGTACCCTTTGAGGGTAAAACAGCCTGTAATTACGGCATCACCTACGCTTCCGTTATGGGCAGAGGTAAGGCTGTCATAGTCGAGGACACCGAAGAGAAGATAAAGGGCCTCAGGGTGCTTATGAAAACCCAGACGGGAAGAGATTTCGACATAACCGAAAAGATGGCAGGCATAGTCTCTGTTATCAGAATAGATGTCTCTGACTTTACGGCAAAGAAAAGACCTATGGGTTAAATATTAAAGGCTATTGCAGAGCTGCAGTAGCCTTTTTCTTACGGAATTCTTAAGATTTGCTGAAGAGTATCTTAAGTGTATTGTTTTATGCCTTTCTTTGCTTTATAGTGGTTACAGAGGTGATAGCTATGAGTAAAAAAACGGGGAAAAAGAGGGAGAAAAGCCGCTTTCGGATACTCTTGGCAGTTTTTTTAGCCGTGTTCGTTATGACTGTGGCAGGCGATATGCTTCATAAAAATGAAAGCCTTTTCATAAAGGAAGCTTCTATGGAAAACGGTAGACTGCTTATGCTCATTAATTCCGAAAACAAGGTTCCCGAGGATTATGAAACGGAGCTGATTACTCTTTCTAACGGCGAAAGGGTAGACAGCGAAATTTATCCGGACTTACAGAAAATGTTTGACGATATGAGGGCAGAGGGTTATTATCCCGAGGTCAGATCAGGCTATCGCAGCGAGGAAAATCAGGAGGAGATATTCGAAAGTAAATACGCATCCTTCCGTGAGCAGGGCTACAGCAAAAAAGAGGCGAGAAAGCTTACGGAGAAATGGGTGGCGGAGCCGGGAACAAGCGAGCATGAGACAGGTCTTGCCGTGGACATAAATCCCGACAGAGATAAAAGCGGTGATGAGGTCTACAGATGGCTTTCGGAAAACGCACACAAGTACGGTTTTATAAAGCGCTACCCCGAGGACAAGACAGACATTACAGGTATCGGTAATGAACCCTGGCACTACCGATATGTAGGTGAAAGGGCTGCAAGAGAAATTAAGGAGAAGGGTATGTGCCTTGAGGAATACATAGATTTTATTTCATAAAGTAAAATGCACTCTTGAAGAGGGTGCATTTTTATAGTATAATGGAGAAAATCCCGAAAGAAGAACAGATAAATGAAAGTTATAGCACATATTTATACGGACTTTCCCGAAAAGTTCGGTATACCCCGTCAAAGCGGACTTATCGATGAGCTTGAAGGAAAAATCGTTTTCACTCCCGAATACCGTAATCCCGAAGCCTTAAGAGGCCTCGAGGATTTTTCCCATATATGGCTTTTATGGGAGTTTTCCGAGGCGGTCAGAGAGGAATGGCGGCCGACGGTCAGACCGCCCCTTTTAGGCGGTAATAAAAGAATGGGCGTCTTTGCTACCCGTTCACCCTTCCGTCCGAACTCCATCGGTCTTTCCTCGGTTAAGCTCGACAGAATCGAGCAGACGGAAAAAGAGGGGACGGTTCTTTATGTAAAGGGAGCCGATCTGATGAACGGCACTCCCATTTATGATATTAAGCCATATCTTCCTTATGCGGACAGCCATCCCGAAGCCACAGGAGGTTTTACTGATAATCTCGACGAAAGACAGCTTGAGGTGAACTTTCCCGAAGAACTACTCATAAAAGTACCCAAAGAGAGGAGGACGGCACTTATCAAGGTGTTAGCCTGTGACCCGAGACCTTCCTATCAGAATGATGAGGAGAGAGTTTACGGTCTGCCCTTCGGAGGGGTGGAGGTAAGCTTCAAGGTAAAGGGCAAGGTGCTTACGGTGGTGTCGGTCGAAAAAGCATAAAAAATAAAACGGTCGCAGAATTTATCTGCGACCGCAATTTGTTTTTTTTACGGATTAATACATTCCTCCGCCCTGTGCCATAGCGGCAGCTGCGGCTGCGTCAGCGGCGGGGTCGGGGATGTCAGCGATGAGAGATTCGGTAGTAAGCACCATAGCGGCTACTGAGGAAGCGTTTTCGAGAGCTGAACGGGTAACCTTTGTGGGGTCGAGAATACCTGCCTCAGCCATATTTACATACTGCTCCTTAGCAAAGTCGAAGCCGTAGCCGGTCTTACCGCTTTCGAGGATAGCGTTTACGATAACTGAGCCTTCGAGACCTGCATTCTTTGCTATCTGGCGTACAGGCTCTTCGAGTGCCTTAAGAACGATGCGAACACCTGTCTTTTCGTCCGGGTCTTCTGTAGCCTCTGCGAGAGCAGCTACTGCGGGAACAGCATTAAGAAGAGCTACACCACCGCCTGCTACTGAGCCTTCCTCTACGGCTGCCTTGGTAGCTGCGAGGGCATCATCGATACGAAGCTTCTTTTCCTTCATTTCTGTTTCTGTTGCGGCGCCTACCTTGATAACTGCTACACCGCCTGCGAGCTTTGCAAGACGCTCCTGAAGCTTTTCTGTGTCAAATTCAGATGTGGAAGCTTCAATCTGAGCCTTGATCTGATTAACGCGGGCCTTGATCTGCTCTTTGTCGCCTGCACCGTCTACGATAGTAGTGTTTTCCTTGGTGATTTTAACCTGTCTTGCAGTACCGAGCATATCTACGGTAGCTGTCTGAAGGTCGAGGCCGAGATCAGCTGTAATAACCTGACCGCCTGTGAGAATAGCGATATCCTGGAGCATTTCCTTTCTTCTGTCACCGAAGCCGGGAGCCTTTACAGCTACGCAGGTGAAGGTGCCGCGGAGCTTGTTTACCAGGAGAGTAGCGAGAGCCTCGCCCTCTACATCCTCAGCGATGATAACGAGCTTTTTACCCATTTTGAGTACCTGCTCGAGAAGAGGAAGCACCTCCTGGATGTTACTGATTTTCTTATCTGTGATGAGAAGGAAGGCATCGTCGATAACTGCCTCCATCTTATCGAGGTCTGTAGCCATATAGGGAGATACATAGCCTCTGTCAAACTGCATACCCTCTACTACTTCCTTGCAGGTTTCAGCTGTCTTTGATTCCTCTACGGTAATAACACCGTCAGTAGAAACGATTTCCATAGCCTCTGCGATGAGCTGACCTACTGATTCGTCAGCGGAGGAAACGGTAGCTATTCTGGCGATATCCTCGAAGGTGGTAACGGGGCTTGAGTTAGCCTTGACTGTTTCGATAGCCTTGGCTACAGCATTTTTGATACCCTTTTTAACTACCATGGGATTAGCGCCTGCTGCTACATTTTTCATTCCCTCTCTTACGAGAGCCTGAGCGAGAAGAGTAGCTGTGGTCGTACCGTCACCTGCTACATCGTTTGTCTTTGTAGCTACTTCCTTTACGAGCTGTGCACCCATATTTTCGAAAGCGTCCTCGAGCTCGATTTCCTTTGCGATGGTAACGCCGTCGTTAGTGATGAGGGGAGCGCCGTATTTTTTGTCGATTACTACATTTCTGCCCTTGGGACCGAGAGTAATCTTAACGGTATCGCTTAATTTATCGATACCTGTCTGTAATGCTTTTCTGGCTTCTTCGCCATAGATAATCTGTTTAGCCATTTATAATTTCCTCCTTGGATTATTCGATAACAGCAAGAATTTCGCTCTGACGTACTATGGTGTATTCCTCACCGTCGAGCTTGACTTCTGTGCCTGAATATTTGCCGGTGATAACCTTGTCGCCGACCTTGACATACATTTCGGTTTCCTTACCGTCTACGATTCCGCCGGGGCCTACAGCCACTACCTCGGAGAACTGAGGCTTTTCCTGAGAGGCAGAGGTAAGTATGAAGCCACTCTGGGTTGTTTCTTCGACTTCTGCGCTTTTGAGAACTACTCTGTCGAGAAGGGGTTTAATATTCATAATTCATTCCTCCTGAATTCTTGTTTTTGATTTTAGCACTCTTATCGGTCGAGTGCTAATTTCTATTTTAGGGTAGATTTTTCATAAAGTCAAGTCTTTTTAGGAAAATAATGGAAAAAAGCAGGAAAATTTTTCACGGTATAGATATATTTTCTTTTTTAATACTATTATCGGTGATAAAATTGTATAAAAGAGCCCTTTCCTTATATATGCTTATATGCCTTTGCTTTATGGCACTTTTATTTAAAATTGTGGATATAAACAGAGAAAATTATTCATCGGTTACCCGTAATCAGTCCACTAAAACCCTGACCGTGGGTGAAAAGAGGGGTACGATATACGACAGAAGCTACATCCCTCTTACCGATTCGAGGAAAAATCTCGTGGCAGCCGTCACACCGACGGTACAGTCGGCAGAATATCTGAGAGATTATTTTACTCAGAAAGAGCTTGAGGAGAGGATGAGCGACGGCTATCCCTTTTTATGCAGGGTGAAGGAAGAAATAAATAACGAGCATATCCGCACCTTTTCCGTGCCAGAAAGATACGGAGAGGATATTCTTGCCCCGCACATTATCGGCTATCTTGATTCGGAGAAAAAGGGCGTTTCGGGGATAGAAAAGGCCTACGACAGCTATCTTACGGAAAACGGCGGTAAGCTGACCGTATCCTTCCAGGTGGATGCTGTAGGCAGAGTGCTGGCAGGGATGGACAAGACAGTTACGGACAGCAATTTCTCTTCAAAGGCGGGAGTAGTGCTGACTCTCGACAGCCGTATACAGAATATAGCTGAAAGCGCTCTCCGTGACAGCAGAATCGAAAGCGGTGCGGTAATAGTGATGAAGGCAGGCACAGGCGAGCTTTTAGCCGTGGCAAGTGCGCCCGATTTTAATCCGGACAGGGTAGGAGATAGCCTTAAGGCGGAGAATTCTCCTCTGGTGAACAAAGCCTTATGCTCTTATTCCGTCGGCTCGGTCTTTAAAAGTGTAGTGGCGGCATTCGCTTTGGAAAAGGGGATTTCTGCCGATGAAGTTTATGAATGTAAGGGTGAAATAACCGTGGGAGATACTACCTTCCGCTGCTTTAACGGAACAGCCCACGGAGAAACGGATATGGCTTCTGCTCTGGAAAATTCCTGTAATACCTATTTCATCAATCTTTCACGAAGGCTTGACGCTGACGGTCTGCTTGAGCTTTGCAGAAGGCTCGGCTTTGGTGAAGGGGATGCTCTGGCTCCGTCTATGGAGACTTCATCAGGTACTCTTCCTTCAGAAGACAGTCTCAGAATAAAGGGTAACCTCGCTAATTTTTCCTTCGGTCAGGGAGATTTATCTGCCACACCTTTACAGCTGGCGAAGGCTTACCACGCTTTGGCTACGGGCTTTACGGTAACTCCTGTTCTCGTAAGAGGACTGACGAATTCCGAGGGCCTTATGACGCTTACGGAAAAAACAAAAAAAGAAAGGATTTTTTCCGACAGCACAGTAATGAAGATAAGAGAAATGCTTTCCGGTGTAGTAAGCGACGGTTTGGCTGACAAAGCAAAGAGTGAACTTCTTTCCTTGGCAGGTAAAACGGGTACGGCACAAAGCGGTATTTATGAAGGCGGAAAGGAAATCTGCCGCACCTGGTTTACAGGCTTTTTTCCATCGGGAAATCCGAATTACATCATAGTGGTTCTCGACGAAAACGGTGAGGGCGGAAATGTGGACTGCGCACCCGTTTTCAAAAGGATATGCGAGGGAATAGCCGTAGGTTAAATTCCGTAGGTGCCTTTCAAAGGATCCTCAAACAGCGGTATTTCAGGCGGCTTAAAGGTAAATATAAGGTAAAGCAGAGCGATAAGAAATAAACCGCCTATGGCAACGGCAGTCGGTAAAGGACAGGATACTTTTCTTTTCAGCATAGCTCTTTCGGTCAGGAAGGTCACGGCGGCAGCTATAAAGAATATAGATATATTAAACCAATCAGCCGATACACCAAGGGCACCCTTATAGGTATAGAACAGAACGGGTACGGTTAAAAGTCCTGCCGTAGTGCCGATAAGCTTCACACACCAAAAGCTTTCGCAGTCTTTCCCTATAAATCTGTATTCTATGAAAGCAAAAATCAGCAGAGGAACAAAGAGAAGCTTCGTATGCTCCCAGGTCGATTCGTTGACTGCCGAAAAGGGAGCAACAATAATACTTTCATCCGTCAGCTCATAAATAAAATGAAGCAATACACCCATAATTCCCGTAAAGATGAAGCCGATTATTCCAAAGCGTTTAAGTGTCTTTTCCATAGCAGACCTCCTAAATACTCATATTTAAAAAGTATATTACCTATTAAGACTGAAAATTCATTTTTCTATTGACAAGTATGCTTTTTTAGTGCTAAACTAAAGAGGAATATTTTAAAGAAATAGCCTTTATCTGTTCCGCGGATAAGGGCATTTCTTATGTTAGGAGAAGATAAGATGAAAAAAGATGTAGCTATCATCGGTGCAGGCCCGGCAGGTATTTTTACTGCCCTGGAAATGATTAAAAAAGGCTCGGGAAAAAGCATAGTAATCGTGGAAAAGGGTCAGCCTGTAGAAAAAAGACATTGCCCCAAAGACAAAACAAAAAAGTGTGTAAACTGTAAACCTTATTGTCATATTACCACGGGTTTTTCCGGTGCAGGTGCTTTTTCTGACGGTAAGCTGTCACTTTGCTATGAGGTAGGCGGTGATCTTCCTACTCTTATCGGTGAGGATGTAGCACAGGAAACCATAGACTATACCGACGGTATTTATCTTGAATTCGGTGCAGATACTCACATTGAAGGTATCAGTAATTCACAGGAGGTCAAAGAAATCCGTATGAGAGCTATCCAGGCAGGCCTTAAGCTCGTGGACTGTCCCATAAGACACATGGGAACTGAAAAGGCTCAGAGCATTTATTATGCTATCGAGCAGTATCTTCTGGAAAACGGTGTGGAGATTATCTTCGGCTATGAGTGTAACGATATTATTCTCGAGGACGGCGCCTGTAAGGGTGTACATATAAGAAACAGCAAGGGCGACACTATGACCATCGAGGCAGACAGCACAGTTATCGCTACGGGCAGAAGAGGTGCGGAATGGCTCGAGAAAATCTGTGCCGAATACGACATCGCCCATCAGCCGGGTACCGTAGACATCGGTGTCAGAGTCGAGGTCAGAAACGAGATTATCGAAAAGGTCAATGAGGTGCTCTACGAGTCGAAGCTTATCGGTTATCCCGGCCCCTTTAAAAATAAGGTAAGAACCTTCTGTCAGAATCCGGGCGGCTTCGTAAGTCAGGAAAACTATGATAATGATCTTGCCGTGGTAAACGGACACAGCTATAAGGATTTAAAGAGCAATAATACCAATCTTGCCATCCTTGTTTCCCATAATTTCAGCTATCCCTTTAATCAGCCTATCGAGTATGCAAGAAAGGTGGGCGAGCTTACTAATATGCTCGGTGCGGGACATATTATGGTACAGCGCTTCGGCGACATTCTCGACGGCAAGAGAACATGGGAAAAGGAGCTTTCACAGTCGAATGTAAAGCCGACTCTTCCCGATGCGGTGGCAGGCGACATTACCGCCGCTATGCCCTACAGAGCGATGATGAATATCATTAACTTCATCAAGGCTATGGATTACGTGGTGCCCGGCTTCGCTTCCACGGAAACACTGCTCTACTCACCCGAGCTTAAGTTCTACTCTAACCGTGTAAAGATGGACGAGAATTTCAATACAAATGTAAAGGGTCTGCACTGTCTCGGCGACTCCTCAGGCTGGACCAGAGGTCTTATGATGGCTTCGGTTATGGGTGTACTGATGGGAAGGAAGTTAGTGTAACACAGAGTTTACAAAATCGAACTTTGCGGTATAATTAACCTGAGGTGTTAATAGATGCCAAGAAAAGTGAGAAAAAATATTGAAGAATTTAAAGATAAAGGTTTGTCTATAAGACAAGTCAGCAGGTTGACGGGAATTAGTTTTGGTTTATCAGAAAACACTACTAACACATAGAACCGTCCTCTGTGTTTTGTCCCCTGTGTTTTGCACTTTTTACCTTAATATACGGAGAGATATTTATGATATATTTTTCGGAACAGTTTTTAGAAGCCAGAAGCAATAAGATTGAATATAATGGAAGTATAATTCATCGTTTTTTTAGATTTGATAAACCTGGAGAGTATATATTTCGTTTTAAGTTTATAAGTTCCAACTCAAACCTCAATCAAGCTATTGTGATCTTTTACGGTAATCTCATCGGCAAAATTGTTTTAGAAGATAAAGATGTATCGAAAGATAAAAATGTGTTTTCGCGAATTGTTTTTTATGAAGACACTGCTCCAAAACAGATTGATTTAAAGATTAAAGTTGACGGAGGATATTTAACGATCTGTAATGGTTCCGATTCGGATGGGACAAAATGTTTTTGTCACACATTATCGTTTGGTTGCGCAATGAAAGTCGAAGAAATTGGTGAAAATCATTTTAAGTTTTATTGCAATGATTATGAAAATGATGATGATTTTGATGATTTGATTTTTGAACTTGAAATTATAAAGACATAAACACAGGGGACGGTTCTCTGTCTTGATGAAAAGTGATTAACTGGGCAGAATCAATCGGGGGACGGTTAGCGTGAAAACCTCACCGTTAACCCCTGTGTTTTCCGATTTCTACAAATTCGTTTAATCCGTTTAGGATTTATTGGAGCCTTTATGGATGGTGTTAATTATGAAAAAAATAAATAATGTAATAGGTTATAAAATTAGTGTCTTTTTACTTTTTGCAATATCAATGTTATTATCCAATTTAATAAGTGTATCAGCTTTAGAGTTTGGCGGCATATCAGTATTAAAAGAAATTGATGTTCCGAAGAATTTAAATTTTACTGTAAGAGATACTTGTGCAAAGTATGACCACTTTATGCAAGCGACAGCTCGTGAGGATGGTTGTTTTGCTGTTTATGCTAGGCAGGTTGATACTGGTGACCGCTATATTGTTGATTTTGAAAAGGTGTATATTGATATCTACAATTCAGAAGGTGATTTTTACCAAGAACTTTGTTTTACAACATCACAAGATTTAGCAGTTGAACTTACACAGGAAACAGTAAATATTTATTTTTATAACTCGATTTTAGTTTATAATTTAGAAACACAAAAAATACATAATTATGCTATTCCTGATGGCGAAGCTGTTGATGGAGAAGTTTACAAGAACTTTAAGAAAAGAAGAATTCATTAGTGGTGATTGGAATTATAGCTGTAAAAAGTCTTTTGGTGAATATACACAACTAATTCGCCAAAATGAAGATAATATTCAAATACCAGTACAGTTGGAGGGTACAGAGAATAATTTTGCTAAGGCGTTTTTCCCGAGTCTTGGAATTGCTTTTTTAGGATTTTTGTTTAGGAAATGGTTAAAGAGAGTGAACCAGAGGACAGGGGGACGGTTAGCGTAACACAGGGGACGGTTCTATGTGTTCGGACAAAAGGTGAAAAGCTGGGGCGGTGGTTAATCTCCGCCTCTTACTTTTTTAGTTATACTTTTGATTCTTTTGGACAGATAACATGAGAAAACCTTTATTTTATATATAATGTAATATTTACCCTTGACACATTTACAAAAATTTTATATAATATTAAACTGACAGTTTATGTAACATAATACATTTAGTAAATTTTACTTAACGAAAGGAAGATATACAATGGCACAGGAAATTTTGCTTACCTCCCAGGGCCTCAAGGAATTAGAGGCTGAACTCGAAGACCTCAAAGTACGAGGCAGACAGGAAATCAAAGAAAAAATTCAGGTTGCTCTTTCCTTCGGTGACTTATCGGAAAACGCCGAATACGATGAAGCACGAAATGACCAAGGTAAACTCGAAGCCCGTATTCTCGAAATCGAAGATATTCTTTCCAGAGCTAAGCTTATCGACGAGGATTCGCTCAGCACCGATATTATTCAGATGGGCTCTAAGGTAGAAATCAAGGATATCGAATACGGCGATGTATATAAGTATCAGATTATCTCCTCTACCTCCACCTCAAAGGATAAGGCTGCTGACTACATCACCAGCGATGAATCACCCGTTGCCAAGGCTCTTTTAGGCCATAAGGCAGGCGACATCGTAGAGGTTGAATCTCCCGTAGGTATCATTAAGTACGAAGTTATCGAGATTTTAAGATAAATTCTTTCTGAAAGGAAAAAGTATATGTCAGAAGAAAAGAATGTAAATGTACCTCAGCAGGAGGTACAGCAGGACGTTAACGAATTAAGAAAGGTAAGGGTAGACAAGCTCGAAGCTCTTCAGGCAGACGGCAGAGATCCCTTCGTAATCACTAAGTACGACCAGACTCATCACAGCTTAGAAATCAAGGAAAACTTCGAGGAGCTTGAGGGCAAGACTGTCCGTGTAGCAGGCCGTATGATGTCAAAGCGCATTATGGGTAAGGCCTCCTTCTGTAACATTCAGGACCTTAAGGGTAATATCCAGTCCTATGTAGCCCGTGACAGCCTCGGTGAAGACGAATACAAGGATTTCAAAAAGCTCGACATCGGCGACATTATCGGTATCGAAGGCTCTGTTTTTAAAACCAAAACAGGTGAAATCTCCATCCACGCAGAGAAGATTACTCTTCTTACCAAATCTCTTCTTCCCCTTCCCGAAAAGTTCCACGGTCTTACAAATACAGACACAAGATACCGTCAGCGTTATGTTGACCTTATTATGAACGCAGAGTCAAAGCAGACTCTTATCAACCGTTCAAAGATTATCAGAGAGGTAAGAAATTATCTTGACTCACAGGGCTTCTTAGAGGTAGAAACACCTATGCTCGTTTCTAATGCGGGCGGTGCTGCCGCAAGACCCTTCGAAACTCACTTTAACGCTCTCAGTGAGGATTTCAAGCTTCGTATTTCTCTCGAGCTTTATCTTAAGAGACTTATCGTAGGCGGTCTCGAAAGAGTTTACGAAATCGGTAGAGTTTTCCGTAACGAAGGTCTTGACACCAGACACAACCCCGAGTTCACTCTTATGGAGCTTTATCAGGCATACACCGATTACCACGGTATGATGGACCTTACGGAAAATCTTTACCGTCATGTAGCACAGGCTGTTCTCGGTACCACTAAGATTGTTTATAACGGTGTAGAAATGGATCTCGGTAAGCCTTTCGAAAGAATCACTATGGTTGACGCTGTTAAAAAGTACACAGGCATCGACTTCTCCGAAATTAAAACAGACGAGGAAGCTAAGGCTCTGGCTAAGGAAAAGGGTGTAGAGTTCGAGGCAAGACATAAGAGAGGCGACATACTTAATCTCTTCTTTGAGGAATTTGTCGAGCATCATCTCATTCAGCCTACTTTCCTTATGGACCACCCCGTAGAGATTTCTCCTCTTACAAAGAGAAAGCCCGAAAATCCCGACTATGTCGAGCGTTTCGAGTTCTTTATGAACGGCTGGGAAATGGCTAACGCTTATTCCGAGCTTAACGACCCCATCGACCAGAGAGAACGCTTTAAGGCTCAGGAGGAGCAGCTCGCTCAGGGCGACGAGGAAGCAAATACCACCGACGAAGACTTCCTTTGTGCACTCGAGTACGGTATGGCTCCCACGGGCGGTATCGGCTTCGGTATCGACAGAATGGTAATGCTTCTCACTGACAGCGCAGCTATCAGAGATGTACTTCTTTTCCCCACAATGAAGTCATTGGATAAATAAATCTCCCAAAATCCCAGTAAAATCAAGGGTTCCGAGAGATGGTAAAATTGTAAACAGTCGGTTTTACGACAAATTTACGACAAATGAATATGTGATATAGCAAAGCAGGACGGCATTTTGCCGTCCTGCTTGTTAATATTTATTCTTCTTTAAGTGATTCGCCAACCTTAATTATCTCTTCTCTGTTAAGCTGACCGTAAATTGTAACGGTTATCTTGTTACCTGTGATAATCAGAGTTGAATAGGGCTTCCCATCATTTTCACCTGCAACAAGATACGAATCTCTTCCTGAAATAAGAATTTCTTCAACATTGTTTTTTTCTTTATCGGTATGCACTGCAAGACCGTCATTAAGAGAAACATAAATATCGTAGGAAAGGTTATCCTTTTCGTTTTCGTATCTGTATCCGATAGCTTCGTATTCATCGTATTTCTCTTTTAATGTGAAACCTTGAGGAATATATCCGGCAGAAACATTTTCATAATTGCTGAAATCGGCTGATGTTTCATCGGCTGTGACAAAATAGAACTTGATGTGTGTTTCATAAAATTCCATCACTGCATTTTTAAAATCTGCTCTTGCCTGGGGGCTTATCATTATAAGCGAAAAAGAACCGATACAAAGCGAGAGAATTATAACAGCCGCTTTGGAAAGGGCGTTCTTGAAAAATGAAACGCTCTTTTCTTTTTTGTCGAAGGATGATACAAGCTTATCCATCCTCTTTTCAAAGTTTTTGCTAAAGGTATAGTCTATTTCACTGTCAGATGGGATTGAGGAAACATCGTAGTTTTTTACTTTAATCAAGGCTGAAGCTAACATAGCGTCACTTATTTCCATTGACTTTTGCTCCTTTCATAAGTTCTTCCTTCAGAATCATTCTGCCACGCCGTACCTGTTGGTGTACTGTACCCGGCTTTCTTCCCAAAAGCTCGGCGATTTCCTTTTCGGTCATCTGCTCTACTATGAGAAGATAGAGCACATCTCTGTAAACGGCGGGCATTGCGGCAAGAGTTTTAGTTATGAAATCCTCCGCCTCGAATGCTTTGTAAAAAGAACTGCTTTCTTTGTCGCTGACATCGTAAAGCTCGTCAATATCTGTTTCCTGTATGCCTTTGCTTTTCCTTAATATATCAATAGCGGCGTTTTTTGCAGCCGTAATGACATAAGAAAGAGTTTTCTGCGAATCTGCATCTTCAATCCTTTTCATATTCTTTGCTATGCCGATAAAGGCATTATGTACTGCATCCTCAGCAAGGTGTGAATCGTTCAGAACCGAATTTGCCGAATACCACATTTTCTTTCTGTATAAGGTATAGATTTTTTCGAACTTTGCTTTGTCGCTTTCTTCTTCAATAAGAAGAGTATAAAAAACTAACATATATTTGCTCCAACCTGTGTTTTTTGACGTTCATAATATTAGACGGAGGATTTTTATAAAAAGTTACACTTTTTTGTAAGTTTTATAATTTTTTATCCGTTGATAGTAGTGAAAGCCTTTGACGTTCAACCATTGTAACATATATTTGTTTCAAAATTAAGAGGCTCAAGTGAATTCCTTTGAAAGGATGGACTTTATTTATTATGGATGATATAATTATAAAAGAAGAAAAGAAAAAGGAGGAGAATATTATGGAAAAGACAAAAAGAATAGTCAGCATATTCCTTGTTGTTCTTATGCTCTTTACTTCTCTTCCGATGAATGCTTTCGCTGAGGAGATTGCCACACAGGAGGAAACTACTGCGGTAAGCGAGGAGATTATAACAGAGGAAGTAACTGCTACCGAAGAAGAAACAAACCCTGAAGATATTACATCCGAAGACGATACTACCGATGCAATCGCTCCTGAGGAGCCGGTTTATGAAATAGGCGAAACCTATATAATAGACGGTGTAAGATACGGTGTAAGAGAAGACGGGACTGTCGTTGTCTGGGGTGAAGGGGCAGGAATGCCTGAAAAAGTTGAGCTTCTGTCTTACCTTGGTGAATATCCGGTTACGAGTATGGCAACCTCGGCTTTTGATTATGCAACAAATCTCAAAGAGCTCATTATTCCCGAAACCGTTAAAATCATAAACGGATTAAACAAAACGGGTATAGAAAAAATTGAAATACGCGGTGATTATGTTTCAATCGGTATTGCAGTTCTCGGTTCTTCACCCTTTTTCAAAAATCAGGACAACTGGAAGGACGGCTTACTTACTGTCGGAAGCTGTCTTATTGCCGTGAATAAAGAGGGCGAGGTAGTTCTCGGTGAAGAAATAACGTCCGTTGCGCAGCATGCATTCAGATATTATGATAACGTAATAGATACTGTTAAGGTTTACAATGAAAACTGCGTTATACCGAAGGTCTCCTCCGTTTTTCCTATGGGTACAAAGCTTTGCGGTAAGGAAGATTCAACCCTGAAGGAATATTATGAAGCTTTTACCGGTTACAAGTATAAGTTTGAAAAGCTGTGCTTCTGTGAGGATACTGTGACTGTTGAAGAAACATCAACCCTTTGTGACGGTACTCTCGGTTACACAAGAGGCGAGTGGTGTGAACAGTGTCAGGTATGGAAGACAGGACACAGAAAAAATGAGACTGTAAGTCATTTCGATGAAAACAGTGACAGGATGTGCGATTTCTGCTCATACTCACTTGATAATAATATAATCGACAGCGGTATAGTGGGCGATAATGCCTATTGGAGCTTTGATGAAGAAGGTACTCTTTTGATTTGCGGACTGGGAGACCTCTATGATTTTACAATGCAGAAGGATGTGGGCTGGTATGATTATAAGGCTCAGATAAAGAAGATTGTTGTTACTGAGGGAATAGAGCGACTTAGCACCGTCTCTTTCGAAGGCTGTAAGAGCATTGAAAGCATCAGCCTTGCCGATACGGTTGTTTCTCTTCCTTCATCCTTCCGCAACTGCAGTGAACTTAAATCTGTCAGCCTTTCTGCCTCTCTCAGGTCAATACCCTCCCATTGCTTTTCCGGATGTACGGCTCTGGAAAGCATTACTGTTCCCGAAAGTGTAGTGTCAATAGGAAGTTTCGCCTTCGACGGCAGCACATCACTGAAGGAAATAATTTTTGAAAACGGATATATCACTCTTGGCAGTGATGTTTTTTACGGAACAGCTGCATACAATGATCCGTCCAATATCAGAGACGGCTTCCTTTTTATAAACAACTGTCTTATCAAGGAAATCTCGGCAGAAAATTCCTCTCTCGTGCTCGGCAGTGAAATAACCTCTATTGCACCTGATTGGTCTGAAGGCGGTCTTAATACCGTGGTTACTGAGCTTACCGTGTATAATCCCGAATGCGTTTTTCCCGATTCTTCTGCAGCAGTTCCTTCAGGTGCGGTTTTATACGGACTTCTCGGATCTACAGCGGAGAAGTACAGTAAAACCTTCGGGAAAAAATTCGTTCCTTTCTGTATCTGCGAGGATACACAGCTTATACCTGAGAATAACGGTCACTGTGACGGAACGGTAGGATATACCGAGGGTGTATGGTGTGAAAGATGTCAGCTCTGGGTATCAGGCCATGAGGAAAAGCCCGGGTTCATTCATATAGATGAGGATGAAGACCTCATCTGTGATTTTTGTAAGACATCCGTTGAAACAGGTATTATGGCTGCAGGTAAATGCGGAGATAATATGTCCTGGCGTATTATGGATGATTATACATTATTCATTGACGGTACCGGTGAAATGTATTCCTTTGCCAAAGAATCGGCACCCTGGTATTCATATGCAGAAAACTTAACGGATGCTTTCGTTTCTGACGGTATAACATCTATAGGCGATTATGCTTTTTATAACTGTAAAAATATCAGATCCGTTGAGCTTTCAAGTGTCCTTCTTAAAATAGGTGCTTATGCTTTTTACGGCTGTGAAAGTCTTATGGAAACTGATATCCCTGAGGCCGTATACATAATATCGGAAAAGGCATTTTACGGTTGCAGGGAATTGAGGAGCATCGTTATCCCCGAAGCAGTAACAACTCTCGGCAACGGAATTTTTACAGGCTGTTCAGGTCTTGAAATTGTTGAAGTCAAAGGAAGCATCACTGCAATTCCCGATTCAATGTTTGCCGATTGCGAAAATCTTGTTACTTTTGAATCTGCAAAGAATATAAAAAACATTGGCGAAAAATCTTTTTATAACTGTAAAAGCCTCGCTTCTTTTGAAGGCTTTTATGTCCGTACAATGGGAAAGAATGCATTTGCTTCATGTGAAAGTCTGGTTGAGATCAGAATAAAAAGTATTGATGAATTGCCTGCCAGTGCTTTCAGGGGCTGTAAAAATCTTTCTGACGTTGCTTTGAGCAGCTCTTTGGAAATAATAGGCACAGCTGCATTTTTAGGCTGCACATCTCTGAAAAGCATTGTTTTGCCCAAAAGCGTGGCTACAGTTAACGCAGGTGCTTTCGGCGGTTGTGATAATCTTGAGGAAATAACCTTTATGAATGACAGCGTAAGCATTTCTACAGCTGATGTTGTGACGGGCGGAGGTACTTACAAAGCTCTGCCGCAGACTGTTACAATCAAAGCAAATGCCGCATCAAAGGCGGATGCTTATGCCGATGTCAATGAGCTTAATTTTGTTCCTCTTACGGAAAAAGAAATTTCATCCGTGGTGCTTGCAAAGGAGCCTTCTCAGCTTATCTATGTTATCGGCAAGGACACAGCCTTCAGCAGAAGCGGTGCAAAAGTCAGGGTTACATATACTGACTCAACATCAATAACTCTTACAAAAAGATTCACCGTTGATTGGAAGGACGCTGATATAAGTAAAAGCGGCACATATACATGCTGTGCGGTTTACGGCAGCTATGAATTGCCTTTTGAAATAACTGTTGTTACAGGATATTCTTTCTGCGGCATACCTGAAAACGGAGATTTCGGTGAAATCTTCTGCACGAAGAATGAAATTACGGCAGTATGCTTTATTCCTACGGAAACAGGCGAATATACCTTTGCTTTTGACGGAGGTACAGGTCTTGAAATCACTGCTGATTCAGGTGTTTCAAAACGTGGAGGTATTAATTTTACGGAAAAATATACCTATGAAGAGGGCAAAGAATATTATTTTTACATAAAATCAACCACAGCTGACAGAACTGTAAGCTTTAGAAAGACGGAGGATTTTTACTTTGTTACACGTAGTGACGGGACTCTTGAAGTGAAGCTGTGCCTTGCAAGCGGTGATGTTGTAATTCCGTCAGAATACGGCGGAATACCCGTTACGAAGGTCTCTGACAGCTTCCGCAGTAATTCTTTGCTTAACAATGTGAATTATATGGGCAAGATCACTGTTTCAGAGGGTATAAAAGAGATCGGTGAAAGTGCTTTTTATAACCATAAGTATGATATTGTTCTTCCCGAAAGTATCACAAAAATCGGTAAAAAGGCTTTTGAAGGCTTAAAAGGAAATGTGAACATTCCTTCATCTCTTGAAAATATAGGCGATTATGCTTTTTATAATTCTGCTGTCAGTAATGTCGTTCTTACTGAAGGACTTAAAAAGATAGGCAGCTATGCCTTCAGCGGCTGCAATAATATTGAAGCTCTTGAGCTTGAACTGAGCTCTGTAAGCTTCGGAAGCTACATTTTTGCTGACTGTACAGGAATAGAAAGTGTCAACATCGGTGAAAATGTAACAAGCCTCGGCAAGTATATGTTCCGTGGCTGTGAGAGTCTTCGGGAGGTCACTGGCTGTGACGGTCTCAGAAAAATTTCTGACGGAGTCTTCAGCGGTTGTAAATCCCTTGAAAAAGCAGATTTTATTTCACAGCTTACGGAAATAGGAAGCTACGCTTTTTATAATTGCACAAAGCTCAGTGAAATAAAACTGAGTGACAGCATTGATAAGATTAAGGACTACAGCTTTTACGGCTGTGATGAAGTGAAGGAAATTCAAATTCCTCAAGGAGTTACAGAAGTAGGAGAATATGCTTTTTATAATTGCAGCAGTCTTGAAAAAATCACTTTCTCAGGCAATCTGAAAGAAATCAGAAGAAATGCATTTTCATACACTGCCATAAGGCAGATAGACTTACCGGACAGCGTGGAAACTATGGAAAGATCATGCTTCAGTTACTGTCGACAGCTCAGTGAGTTTACTCTTCCTGAAAAAATAACCACTGTGTCTGATTTTACATTCAGTGGTTGCAGTGCTCTTGAGAGGGTTGATGCAAGAGGTTACATAACAGAAATTGCCGATTATGCCTTTTCCTATTGTGATTCACTTAAGGAGCTTGGCTTCTGGGACAGCGTTGAAAGGGTTGATATGAATGCCTTTGAGCAGTGCACGGCTCTTGAAAATGCGCCCTTTGAAAGTGTGAACTACATTGAGCAGAATGCTTTCAAAAACTGCACGGAGCTTGAAAGTGTCAGTCTGCCTGAGGAGAATACCGTTATTGAAGGAAAAGCATTTTACCGCTGTCTGAGTCTTAAGTCTGTCGATATCAAAGCCAACAGCTCAGTCGGAACACAGGCCTTTTACAGCTGTTCTTCTCTTGAAACGGTTATTGTGGGTGAAAATACATCTCTGAGCAAGGAGGCCTTTGCATATTGCAGTTCACTTAAGGAGCTTTATCTTTTCAATGAATTTTCCGCTGAGGACATTGTCGGTTCCTTTGCCGATGGTGCTGTAATTTACGGATATGAGGGAAGCAGTGCACAGCAATATGCCCAGAAGAAGGGCATAGAATTTATTGCCGTTGAGGGTCACGTACACTCTTACACCGTTACACGGGTAGAGCCTGACAAATGCTTTGAGTATACAAAGCTGATTTATACCTGTGCCTGCGGTTACAGCTACACCGAAAATGAGCATCTTCCCACAGGTACTCATTACTATGGAGACTTTGTGACAGATAAAGAGCCCACCTGTACCGAGTACGGACTTAAATCCAGACACTGCCACTGCGGTAAGAACAGAAAAGATATCACGCTTATTGATCCTCTCGGTCACACCGAGGTTATCGACAACCCTGCTGTTGCACCCACTGAAACTGAGCCCGGTTACACTCATCAGAGCCATTGCTCCGTCTGTGGTGAAACAGTGGTGAAGCGTGAGCTTATAGGTCACGATGAATATGATATTCTTGTTGATGACAGTGAAGTTACTGCATATAAATTTAACGCCGCAACTGCTGAAAATGACGGTATGGATCTTGTTATTACTTTTACTACAAGAAACAATGTTTGTATGAGTAGTATTGATAAAACCGTTATTTATAAGGTCGGTGAAGTAAAGCTTTCAAAAACTGAATTAACTTATAACGGTAAGGTTCAGAAGCCTGTTGTTACTGTAAAAGACAGTACGGGAGAGCTGTTGACTTTGAACAGAGATTACAGGGTTACATATTCTGCTGATTCAAAATATTGCGGTGAATATAGTGTTAAGGTTGATTACATCGGTAATTATGCAGGTAACAAGTCTCTTTATTATGATATTGTTCATAATTGGGGTGTAGGTAAAATTACCAAATCTTCCACATGCACAAAAACAGGTATAAAAACATTCACCTGTGGATGCGGTGCTTCTTATACTGAAACCATTGCAAAACTTAGTCACTTATATTCAAACGCTTGCGATACAACCTGTAACAGAAGTGGTTGCGGTGCAAAGAGAAGCATTACTCATAGTTACAAGAATGTAACCACCAAAGCTACGCTCACAAAGAACGGTAATATCCAAAACAAGTGTTCAGTTTGCGGTAAAGCTTCAAAGACAACAACTATTTACTACCCGAAGACCTTTACTCTTTCAACAACAGCTTATACTTACAATGGTAAGGCGAAAACTCCTTCAGTAACCGTTAAGGACTCAAAGGGCAACATCCTTAAGAAGAATACCGACTACACAGTAAGCTATGAAAGTGGAAGAAAAGCACCCGGAAAGTATACTGTTAAGATTACTTTTAAGGATAAGTATGAAGGCACAAAGAGACTTTACTTCACTATCGCACCCAAGGCAACAAGCAAGATTACCGCCACTCAGACCACTACGGCAATTACTCTTAAGTGGAGCAAGGTGACAGGTGCAGACGGCTACAGAATTTACAGGTACAACACAAAGACAAAGAAGTGGGATACAGTAAAGAACGTTTCCGCATCAACACTCAGCTACAAAATCAAGGACCTTAAGGCAGGAACAGCCTACAAGTACAGAGTAAGAGCTTACACTAAGGATGACGGTACAATCTGGGGTGCATATTCAAGCACATTTGAAACCGCAACAAAGTGCAAGACTCCTTCAATCATCAAACTCACAACAACCAAGGGCACGGCTTCCTATACCTGGTCAAATGTATCAGGTGAAAGCGGCTATCAGGTTTACTACTCAACCAAGAAAGACAGCGGCTACAAGAAGGTTGCTTCCTATAAGGCAAACACCACAAAGGGCTCAAAGAGTAAGCTCACAAGTGGCAAGACTTACTACTTCAAGGTTCGTGCTTATAAGAAGGTTGACGGTAAAACAGTTTATGGCTCATTCTCATCTGTTAAGAGTATAAAAATCAAATAACACCCGTCAGGCTCTCTGAAGCAAACAGAGAGCCTGATTTTTACTTGTGAAAGTACAAAAAGCATCCGTGAAAAAAATTATTTTCTTGTAAGTTTTTGCCCTTTTCTTTCGTTTAATATTATGAAGGACTAATATTATAATAAAAAGGAGAATAAAAAATGGAAGCATTTGAAAATTTAATGATTTTAATTCCTATTATAAGTATTCTTGAACTTTTATCGATAGTTTTTTCGATACTCTTTATGCACTATTCGGCAAAGCACAGAAATCATCAGCTTTCCGTAGGCTGGTATATCTGCGGGTTTCTTTTCGGAATATGGACTCTTATAGTATTTCTTATCAAAAGAAAAGATTTCCCCGGCCCCAAAACAAAGGTATGTTATCAGTGTGGACGAAAATTCCCTGACAGCTTTCAGATGTGCTCAAACTGTCTTATTGATCTTCCTGTGATTAATGAGGAACAAAAGAAAAAGGATGGAAAACTCACAAAAATATTCGGAACGGCTGTTATAGTTACAATAGTGGCAGCTCTGATAACAGGTATTCTTTCGGGCTTTCTTTTTGCTAAGGAAATTATGGAAGATCCGGATTTCGGCTTTTTAGATGAGGATAACAGAATTGCCGTTGGCGGAGTTTTTTATGACAAAAAGGGAAACAGCTATGACGAGTGGGATAAGGTTATTCTTTACGATAAGGACAACAGGACCTATACTTATACCATAGAAGAGCCCGAAAATGCGGAGGATGACCTTTTTGCTATTCCTGATTATTACTATATCCGTGATGACGGCGAAAAGTATTTCACCTATGATTGCTATGTTTCGGAGGACGGCTGGTTCTATTGCGATAAGGGCGGACTACTGGAGCTTGTGTCGGAGGATACCTCTGCTATGAGCGAGGAAGAGCTGAACGAATATTACAACAGCTTGTTAGAAGCGGACAGCGAATACAAATATTACGACTATGCTTATAAGGATAAGAACGCAAAGATATACTACAGTGCCGATGAAGCCTCCTGGAACGAAAAGGGTGAGCTGATTACGGCTGAAAACGATGTTGTGAAATAACGAAATATTACCCGTTAAGATTGCAGTCATTCTGCTTTCTTAACGGGTGTTTTTGTATGTAAGGAAGGATGTAATAATTCAATAATACTTAATGAAAAAAAGCTTTCATCGATTTTGTTGCAAACAGCATTAGGGAAAATATAACAATGTGAATAATTCCGTATAAACAAAGGATTTATGCTTTGTTGCGGATATTAATTTTTAGTTGTTGCGGTATTTTGGGTGATTTTGCAAAAGTGCCCTATTATATAATATAGAGAGATATTTCGATTATATAATAACTGCCCCCACCAATAAAATTTTTGAGAGAATAAAATCAGTATTCTGGTATATGGATACTGCGTTAGATTTTTATATAATTAAAAATTTTTTCAAAATCAGGAACAATTTTATATATCTAATTCCCATTACTATTTAGAGAGATAAATTACATAGCACTCGTCAGTTTTTGACGGGTGTTTTTTTATGCCTAAAAACCTGAATTTCGGTATATGAATACTGCGTCACATTTTTCGCAGTTAAATATAAACACTGAAAAATAGTTTTAGAAAGGAGTTTTTCAATGACTTAGCACAAATCACAATCTGAGCCAAAAACTCAATATTTGGCTCAACACAAAATCCAACTGAGCCACAATGGCTCAAAATGTAGTAAGAGAAGACGACCTTTGAAGTTAATTCTTCAAGGGTCGTTTTTTATGCCCGAAAATATTTTGGGGCTTTTTTGAAAAGTCAGGAACATTTTGTATGCGATTATGTCGTAGATAAGTGAAGGCAATTTTGTCTGACACATAGCGAAGCTCGTCTGCGGATTTATCCGAATCAGAAAGATTAACTGCTCCCCTTTGAAGCGGTAAATCTTTCTGATAAAAGCCTCGCAGAGCCCACTGACATCTTTGCACAGGAATACTGTGAAAGTGTCATAGTGGGTTACGCACTTTCGAAGAAAGTCAGCGGAACAAATAAAGCAGTAATGCGGAAAGGAGGTAAAACCTATGTCAAAGAAAAATTACAGTGTAGCAAGAGTTGTCACTCATACACAAAGCACAATCGGTAAATGTGAAAGGCACAACGAAAGGAAAAATGAGTCTTACGCAAATATGAATGTTGATATGGCTTGCTCTGATATGAATGTTCATTTCAAAAATTGCGGTGAACTGACCTACAACGAACAACTGAATAAACTCATAGCCGAAAAGAAGGTCTGTATGCGAGGTCTGAAAGCTGATGCAAAGGTCTTTGATGAAATGATATTCGATGTAAACACAGACTACTTTGAAACGCACGGTGGTTATGAATATGCAAAGGATTTCTATGAGGAAGCATACAGATTTGCGGTTGCCTTGTATGGTGAACAGAATATCATCTCTGCAGTTATGCATGCTGATGAACTGAATGTGGCTCTCACAGAACAGTACGGAAAACCGGTGTATCACTATCATATGCATCTTGTAGCTCTGCCTGTTGTCGAAAAGCAAATACTATGGACAAAGCGGTGTAAAGATAAATCTCTTATAGGTACTGTGAAAGAAACAGTTAATCAGATAAGCCATTCAAAGAAATGGAAATCACCGCAGGCTGTGGATGAAAACGGTAATGTCATATTCAACGAAAAAGGTAAGCCTGTGTTGATTCCCTCTTACAGTATCTTGCAGGATGATTTCTTCAACCATATGCAAAGAGCCGGTTTCAATGATTTCATCCGTGGCGAAAAAGGCAGTACGGCTGAACACTTATCTTGTCTGCAATATGAAATACAACAAGACAAAAAGAGGCTTGAGGCAATTAAGAGTCAGGTTGAAAAGGAAGAAATTCATTATGACAATATTCATACTATACACAAAACATTTATGGAGATAGACAGTATGGGTAAAAAGTCTATAACGGGTAAGGTTACGGTTTCTGCAAAGGATTTTGAAGATTTAAGCACAATGGCAAAGCAATCCGTTGCGGAGAGAAGAAAAATATTTGACCTTGAGTGTGAAAACGAAAGGCTCCGAAAAAGGAATTGGGAGCTGCAAAGCAGTATAAACAGACTGAGTGCAAGACTTCATGAGCTCGAACAAGTCTGTGCACCGTATCTTGAGGCATTAAGGCTGATGCCTGAAAAAGTAAAAGCATTTATATCGGATGTGCTGAAAACTGTCCGAAAAGAGAAAGAACAAACAAAATCACAAAATATCAAAACTAAAAAATCTAGTAAAGAAAGGTAATTTGAATTATGAAAAATTTTGAAAAATTAGTAACAACCATGAGCATATTCACCGATACACTCACACCTCTCACCGAGTCACCCTTTAAAGTCGTTGATGACAAGGCTATGAGAGATTTAACCGAAAGCATTAAAAAGTTCGGTATTCTTGAACCTATTACTGTTCGCAAGCCCGATGATACCAAAAGCGGAAAGTTTGAAATCATCTCCGGCTATCGCAGATGGGAAGCGTGTAAAAATTTAGGTATCACCTCTGTTTCCGTAAGAGTCCTTGATCTTTCAAAGGATGATGCAATCATAGCAATGATTGATGCCAACCTTTGTCACCGTGAGCAAATCTTACCGAGTGAAAAAGCTGCCGCATATAAAATGAAACTTGATGCAATGAAAAGGCAGGGTTACAGAAGTGATTTGGAGACAGAGGGAACTTCTACAACATTGTTGCAGAAGTCAGAAACTTCCATTCAGAAACTTGCTAACGAAAGCGAAGATAACAGAGAAACTATAAGACAGTATATCCGCCTGACTAACCTCGAAAAGCCGCTTCTTGATCTTGTTGACAGCGGCAGAATGGCATTCCGTCCTGCAGTTGAGCTTTCGTATTTACTGCCCGCAGAACAGCAGATGGTGCTTGAAACTTATGAAACAGATGAGATAACTCCGTCACTCTCACAGGCACAACGAATCAGAAAACTTTCAGAGCAAGGCTCACTTGATACTGACAATCTGTTTGAGATTATGACTGAGCCGAAAGCTAATCAGAAACCGACAATAAAGTTCTCTGTTGAACGCTTACAGACAGTTGCTCCAAAGGTAAAAGAAAGTGACCTTGAAAATTTTGTTATGAAAGCCTGTGAGCACTATTACAGATACCTTCAACGACAGCGAGATAGAGATGCGAGGTGATTAGATGTATAAATTATATTTACTGTACAGATTTATAAAAGAATCTTTTACAATTGTGCTTAACAGCACTTGCGGTGAGTGTGAGATTCCCGTATGGGAAAAATACACCTTATCTATTGAAGAAGCTGCTGAGTATTTTCGCATAGGTGAAAATAAACTCCGCAATATTATCAATAAAGATAAGTTTGCAGAGTTCATTCTGTGGAATGGTAACAGAGCACAGATTAAGCGAAAGATTTTCGAAAAGTATATTGATAAATTAAGCTTTATCTAAAATTCACACATTTGTATTAACAGCCGTGATGTAGTAAATTATAGTGGCTATATCACGGCTAATATAAGCAAGGAGGTTATAAAATGTCAGAAAAAAGACGTGATAAAAAAGGCAGGCTGTTATGGAACGGTGAAAGCCAAAGGAAAGACGGCAAGTACGAATATAAATATGTGGATGCCAAAGGTGTCAGACACTCTGCTTACAGTTGGAAACTAGTAGATACAGATAAAGTTCCTGCGGGTAAGAGATGTGATATAAGTCTTCGTGAAATGGAAAAGCAGATACAGCGAGATATTGAAGACGGTATTAAATCTTATGAATCGAAGCGTATCACATTGAACGACTTTTGGCAGATGTATATTGATATGAAATACGAGCTTAAGCAGTCCACCCGTACCAATTACAAGTATATGTACACAAAGTATGTGGCGGATGATTTGGGACTAAAGAATATATCTTCAATAAAATACAGTGATATCAAGAAGTTTTATATTTCTCTTATAAGAGAGCGAGGATTTCAACCCAACAGTATCGAGAATATAAATACCATTCTGCACCCCGTTTTCTCCATGGCGGTGAGAGACGGTTATATCCGTGTCAATCCGTCTTCAGGAGTGATGGCTGAAATTAAAAAGAGCCATAACTGGGAGAAAAATAAGAGACACGCACTCACGGTTGCAGAGCAAGAGGCATTCGTTAATTTTCTCTCTAGCTCATATATGTACAGAAGATGGTTGCCTTTGTTTACTGTTTTCTTAGGTACGGGTTGCCGTGTGGGTGAGATTATCGGTCTACGGTGGGAAGATTGCGATTTTGAAGATGGCATCATCAGCATTAATCATAATCTTATATACCGACAGCAGGACAGCGGCAGATGTGAGTACCATATCACTACACCTAAAACCAAATCAGGTGAAAGAATCGTACCAATGCTGACCGAAGTTAGAGAAGCACTCCTGAAAGAACGAGAATATCAGGAGATCGAAGGCTTTAATGAAACTGTTATTGACGGATATACAGGCTTTATCTTTAAAAACAGATTCGGTAATGTTCATTCACCAATGGGTATAAACAGAGTTATTGATCGCATTGTGAAAGAGCATAATAAGCAAGAGAAGCAGCTTGTTGAAAAAGAGGGGAGAGAGCCACTCATTATACCTCACTTTTCGGTTCATAATCTTCGTCATACCTTCTGCACAAGATTTTGTGAGAACGAAACCAATATCAAAATCATTCAGGAGATTATGGGGCATGCTGATATTACGACAACTATGGATATTTACAACGAAGCAACCAAAGAGAAGAAAAAAGAATCATTTGCAGGACTCGAGGGTAAAATTAAAGTCTGCTGAATTTACGACAAAAGTTACGACATTTCACCATAAAGTTATAAGAAGATATAAAAAGATATGTTCTAATGGCTTCAACAAGTGTGGGGCTTTAAGAAGATATGAGAATATTTATAAAGTATCGGAAAAAATCCCCACAATGAAGTCACTTGACAAATAAAACTCTCAATAACCCCTGTTTTACAAGGATTTTGAGGGGTGTAAACAGCTGAAAACTTACATCATACATCAAATTTACATCAATTGATGCAGAAAATGTACAAAGAAAGCTTTTTTCTGAATTTTTGATGTAAGCTTACAATTAAAAATATGAGAGACTGTTAACAGATTTAATTCTGAAAACAGTCTCTTTTTTTTGCCATAAATCGGCACATTGGATTAACCTTTTGTTATGTGGTAAAATGAGATAGTTCTCTACGAAATGATATACAGATAATCCTTCATAGGGGTAGCGGTAACAGCTGCCTGTTTTTTCTCTTGATAAAATGGCGGTTTTAATATATAATGGCATTATTACAACAAAGAAAGAAGGGATACCTGTGCCGCAGAACAATAAAATCAAACGCTTTCCTGCTGTTATTTCAGGCCTACTTTTTCTGTCTGCCGCTGTTTTAAAGGTACTTATCCCTTATGAAAGCGCACTTCAGTCTGTTTTTGTTTACAGTAATATAGTTTTCTTCGGAATAATTTTTTCTTGGGGAATATATGTGCAAAGAAGTATTCTTTCGGCTAAAATACGCCGCCTGATGCTCAGTGTTGTTTTCTTTATGCTTATGTATATACTCGTAGGCTCTGCCAAGCACGGTGTGTTTCTTGACGGAGATTTTGCAGGCAGGTTTTTATGGTATCTTTATTATGTGCCTCAGATTTTCGCCACTTTCCTTGCTTTTATAATCGCCTTCAGAGTAGGTAAAAAAGAGGAGTACAGACTGCCAAAGGTGTTTAATTATCTTTTTGCAGTCGGTGTTATTATCGTAATCGGCTATCTTACAAACGATATACATCAGCTGGCCTTCAGCTTCAACATTGATTTTGTAGCATGGGATCAGCAGTACAGTTGGGGACCTCTTTTCTATATTTCTACGCTATGGATATACTTTTTCCTTATTGCGGGTGTTATTATGCTTTCTGTAAAATGCAGAGCCGTAAACAAGAAAAAAGCCTGGCTCCCGATTTTCTGGCTTGCTTTAGGCTCATTATACATAATTAGTGACTATATACTCGGCTTGTGGAGTGTAGCTCCCTTTAATCTGCCGGAAACCCATTGCTTTATTGTTATAGCCATGCTCGAAAGCAGTATCCGTATAGGCATTATGCCTTCAAACAGTGCCTACGGTCAGATCGTTTCCAAGTCAAGTGCGGCCTTTCAGATTGCAGACTCTGACAATAATGTAATTTACCGTTCAGATAATGCCGTAAGCCTTTCAGACGGTCAGATGGAGGAAGCAAAGGAAGGTAATGTCATGATTGACAAAAACACCCTTCTTCTTTCTGACAGAATAAAGGGCGGTTATGTATTCTGGACAGAGGATATGACAGCCGTAAACGAAATGAATGAAAAGCTTTCTCAGATAGGTGAAAGTCTTTCGGAGGAGGGCGACCTTATCCGTGCCGAAAATGAGCTTCGTGAGCAGAGAGCCAAAATAGCCGAGCAGACCAGACTTTACGATTCTATTTCACTGCTGGTTAAGCCTCAGCTTGAAAAGATTTCCCGTCTTATTGCTTCTGACGGCGATTTCAGAAAAAATATGGCTCATATCTGCATACTAAACTGCTATGTAAAAAGAAGGTCAAACCTTGCACTCTTAAAGGACAGAAGGCCTGCATTCAGCTCCGAGGAGCTTTATCTGAGCCTTAAGGAATCCTCGGAATATATAAAGCTTTACGGCGGTGTTTCCGATGTTTACGCCGACGAAAGTGCGGTTATGCCTTCGGATATACTTCTTCTCTGCTTTGATTTGTGGCAGAGTGTGCTTGAGGATATCCTTCCTGAGCTTTACGCTGTTACGGCGGAAATCAGCTTCCCGAAAGATAATTTCACCTTCAGAATAACGGCAGATACGGAAAAAGAGCTGCCGTCCCTGTCAAGGTTTTACAGTGAGGCTGAAAGACTTGGCGGAAGACTCAGCCTTATCCGTGAGGATGAAACTGTTTTTATCACTCTCAGCTTCGGAAAGGGTGGTGGAAATATATGATGAGCTTTTTCAGCTTACCCGAATATCTGCAGTATACTGTAGTTTTCTTCTGCCTTGTCACTCTGGTTATCAATATATACTGTGTTGTGTCCTGTGTTATTTTTGAGGCACAGAAACGAAAGCTCAATCTGAATCTTTTACTTACGGCGTTTACTTCTGTGCTGTTTTATCTGTTTACCTCGGCTAATTTTGTTTACCGTAAAAGTATAAAGGGACATAGCCTTTTGCTTGATATTTTCTCGGAATACGGATGGGCATTTATGGCCTTACTTGCCTTGCTTTCTGTCTTGTCTGTGCTTTCGTTATATCTCGTGGAAAAATGGAAAAAGGAGCATATAACTCCCGCTTCCATCAAGGAGGGTATAGACAGACTGCCTGCAGGTCTTTGCTATCATAACGAAAAGGGTGTACCAAAGCTTATCAATCACCGTATGGACGGTCTTTGCAGAAGGATTACGGGTGAGCCTCTTTTTGACGGTAATGAGCTTTGGAGAAGGCTCACAAAGGGTGAGGTGCTTCCGGAAAACAGAGTGGAAAAATGGGGAGACAATCCGATTATCTCTCTTTCCGATGGCAGTACCGTAAGCTTTACTAAAATAGAAAGAGAAATCGGCGGCAGAAAGATGTACGAAATCCGTGCCACGGATATAACTAAGCAGTACGGACTGAATCTTGAGCTTCAGGAGTATAACAATGAGCTTCGTTCTCTCAACACCCGACTTCAGGAGTATGGCGAAAATGTCTATGACATTACCCGTGAAAGGGAAATTCTTACTGCCAAGGTGAACATTCACGATATGCTCGGTAAGGCACTGCTTGTTACAAAGCGATTTTTCGAAAGCGGTGACGAGAGCATTACGAAAACAGAGCTTACGGATATGTGGAAGGCCACCCTCTATCTTTTCGAGGGCGGTTTTAAAGAAAACAGTGAGGACGGAAGTCTTGACGAGCTTTACGATGCGGCTAAGCTTATGGGAATCAATCTTACTGTTAAGGGAGTGATTCCTGCTGATAACAGACTGCTTCGCTTTATTATGAGCGGTGCAAGAGAAAGTCTTACCAATGCGGTGCATCACGCAAAGGCGTCGGAGCTAGTCATTACTCTTTACCGTGAATACAGCTTCTTCGTTGTTGAATACACCAATGACGGTGAAAAGCCTGCGCATCCCATTTCGGAGGGCGGTGGTCTTTCTTCCCTCAGACAGAGCGTGGAAAGCGAAGGCGGTATTATGGAAACAGAAATATTCCCGCGGTTTGTTCTGCGGCTGAAAATACCCTCAAAGGAGGTCTCTTATGTATAATGTAATGGTTGTTGAGGATCAGGCGATGCCCCGACAGCTTTTTGAAGCGTTTATAGCTTTGAGCGACAGATATACTCTCGTTCACTCGATTAAAAATGCAGATATGGCCGACATTTACTGCGAAAAATCAGATATTGACCTTATTCTTATGGATGTCTGCACGGAGCTTAATTCAAGCGGACTTGATGCGGCAGAAAGAATCAAGGCAAAGCACCCCCAAATAAAGATTATCATAGTTACCTCTATGCCTGAGGTATCCTATCTTGAAAGGGCAAGAAAAATCGGTGTGGACTCCTTCTGGTACAAGGAAGTGAGCGAGGAGCCGATTTTAGAGCTGATGGACAGAACCATGGCAGGGGAGAGAATCTATCCCGACAAAACACCGTCAGTCTCCTTCGGTTATATCAGGAGCACCGACCTTTCAGAGCGTGAAATCGCCATACTGCGTGAGGTTATCGGCGGAGACACTAACGCGCAGATAGCCGAAAAGCTTAATATGTCGCCCTACACCGTAAGAGACTATGTAAAGTCCATTATGGAAAAGACAGGCTTTCGTACAAGGACTGAGCTTGCCGTTAAGGCAAGAGAAACGGGGATCATCATTCCCGAAAGAAAAAACTGAACAGATAAAGATGTTAAAGCATCCTCGAAAGAATATCTTCGGGGGTGCTTTTGTGCAATGTATCTAAAAACTGAGACTTCATTTTTTACGAAAAAACCCTACATTTGTAGGGTGACTTTATATGTTGCGTTTTTATATAATTTATATGTAAAATTATATTTATTTTTAAAAGGAGGAAAATAAAAATGAACACAAGTAAGAAAATTATCAGCATTATGATTGCTGTGCTGATGCTGACTGTATGCATCGCTTTTACTGCGAGTGCGGCAGATGAGGTTATCACCGAAGCATCGGCAACAATCACGGAACCTGCACCGGGTGAATATCTTGATATGAATCCCGTTTCGGGCGATGAAAGCAAATATACCGTAGAGGTAAAGAGTTGCTATGCACCTTATGACAGTACCTATGACGAAAGCAAGCCCTTTAACTACAACACAGAATACAGAGTACGGATTCTGTTTACTCCGAAAACGGGCTACACCTTTGACAGCAGTACGGTTTATAAGGTTAACGACCAGACAAACACAGGTAACACCGGTTATGACGGAAGATTGAGGGAGGCAAAGTTCAGGACACCCTATCCGTCAACTCCCGAAGGCTTTGAGTACCGGATAGAAAATAACGGCATTGTCTTAATTATGGGTTACCACGGTACAGAGAAGAATGTTGTAATTCCTGCTGAAATCGAAGGAAAAAGAGTAATTGAGATATATTATGAAGCTTTTTACGGTGTTGATGTTAAAAGCATTCATATTCCCGCCAGCGTAATGTGGGTTGAAGACGCTTTTATGGGTTGTACTACTCTGGAAAGCATTACTGTTGATGAAAACAGCACAGCCTTCACTTCAGAGAACGGAGTTCTTTTCTCAAAGGATAAAGCTATACTTGTTGCTTATCCTGCAGCTAAAAAGGATTTAACATATACGGTACCCGATACCGTTAAAAGCTTATGGACTACAGCCTTTGCATTTAACACCAACATCAAAGAGGTGATTATTCCTGAGGGCGTAGAGGAAATATCTTACGATGTGTTTTGGGGCTGCAGCTCTCTTGAAAAGCTTGAAATTCCCGATTCTGTAACCAGTATACGTAGCGATGCTTTAGACGGAACTGCTTATTATAATAATGCCGACAACTGGGAAAACGGTATCTTATACTGTGGTAATCATCTTATCAAAGCAAAGGAAACCGTATCAGGCAATTATTCCATAAGACCGGGCACAAAGACTGTTGCATGGCGCGCCTTCAAAGGCTGTGACAACCTTACGGGTATTGTAATTCCCGACGGAGTAGTATATATCGGCTTCCGCGCTTTCGATGGTTGCAAATCTCTTAAAAGCGTTACTGTTCCCGGAAGTGTGAAAATTATTGACGAATCTGCTTTTCAGAATTGTACTGAACTTGAAGCTGTTACTATAGGCAGCGGTGTGGAGTCTATTGAATACTGTGCCTTTTATAAATGTGAATCTCTTAAAACAGTAAATCTCGGCAAGGGTTTAAAGAAGCTTGGATATGAATCCTTCGGCTATTGCGAAAATCTTGAAAGTATTGTCATTCCCGACGGTGTGGAAACCATCGGTCATTTTGCTTTCAGTGGCTGTACGAAGCTCGCTTCAGTTACCCTTCCTGATTCTGTAGAAATCATAAGAAGCGATGTATTTGAAAATACAGCATATTATAATGATGCAAGCAACTGGGTTGACGGTGCATTATACATCAATAATCATCTTATTAAAGCTGATGTTGCGGGTGATTACACCGTAAAGGAAGGCACGAAAACAATTGCCAGTGAGGCTTTTTACGGTAACAGTGATCTTAATTCCGTCACCCTTCCTGACAGTCTGATAGGTATAGGTGGCGGTGCTTTCGCCGGAACAAATATTTCTGATATTTCTATCCCTTCAGGTGTAGAGTACCTCGGCTGGAATATAGTTTCCGGTACTCCCTATGCAAATAATCCTTCAAACTGGGAAAACGGACTTATGTATATTGATAACTGCCTTATTGAAATAGACAGTGCTTATACGGGAGCATGCAGAATCAAGGACGGAACCCGTCTTATAGCAGAAGCTATGTTCTATGAGAATGAGGGTGTTACAAGTGTTGTGATTCCCGAGGATATAACTGAAATATCCGATGAATTGTTTATGTATTCCGCAGTAAAGAGCATTACTATTCCCGCCAGCGTGAAGTCTATAGGGAATGATGCTTTTTACGGTAGTTTACTTGAAACCGTTAACTATATCGGTGCTGAAAACAGCTGGAAAAAAATTGATTTTGGCAGATATATTGCTGAATTGCACTTTGCAAAGGTTAATTTCCTTTGTCCTCATAAGAACACATCAACTCTTAAGGCAGTAGCCTCCACCTGCACAAAGACAGGTCTTACTGAGGGTAAGAAGTGTGTTGACTGCGGTGTTACTACCGTTGCACAAAAGACGGTTGCTAAGAAGGATCACACCCTCACCACCCTTAAAGCTGTAGCCGCCACCTACAAGGCAGACGGCAAAACCGAGGGTAAGAAATGTACAGTCTGCGGTACAGTAACCGTAGCACAGAAAAAGGTAGCAAGAAAGACTCTCAAGAAGGTATCAGGCCTCAAGACAAAGGCTGTCAAATTAGCCTCAGGCACAAAGACCACTCTCACTCTTTCATGGTCAAAGGTAACAGGTGCAGAAAAGTATGAAATTCAGCAGTATGTAAATAAAAAGTGGAAGACAATCAAAACTACCTCAAAGACCTCTTACACCGTAACCAAGCTTAAGGCAAACAAGTCCTATAAGTTCAGAGTAAGAGCCGTCGCAGGTAAGTATTACGGCAAATATTCCTCCACCTACACTGCAAAGACAGTACCTCTCAAGACAACTCTTACACTTAAGGCAGGTAAAAAGGCTCTTACAGCCTCCTGGAAGACCGTAGCCAATATCACAGGCTATGAGGTAACATACTCCACCTCTAAGAAATTCACTAAGAAGACAACCAAGACTGTAACGATCAAAAAGGCAAAGACCAAAAAGACTACAATCAAAAAGCTCTCAAAGGGCAAAAAGTACTATGTAAAGGTCAGAGCCTATAAGACAGTAGGTAGCAAGAAAATCTACTCTGCATGGAGCAGTGTAAAGAATGTAAAGGTTAAATAATTTCCTAAAGCACCTCTTTATGGGGTGCTTTTGTGCAATGTATATAAAAAGCAAGGCTTCATTTTTTACGAAAAAACCCTACATTTGTAGGGTGACTTTATATATATCAAAGCTTTAAAATAATCGTGTATAGAAAAATAAGGAGAAGAACAATGGATAAAAACTTAAAAAAGCTGACGATACTTCACTCAAATGATATGCACGGTGATTTTCTTGCAGAGGAAATAGATGAAAACCTTGTCGGCGGCGTGTCCATGCTTTCGGGGTATGTCGGCAAGGTCCGTGCAGAGGAGAAAAACACAATTTACTGTATAGCCGGAGATATGTTCAGAGGCTCGGTAATTGATTCGGAGTTTCAGGGTATTTCGACTATCGAAATTATGAATATGCTTGCTCCCGATGTTGTAACTCTCGGCAACCATGAAACAGATTACGGAATTGCGCATCTGCTTTTTATTGAAAAGTGTGCTAAGTTTCCCATTATCAATGCCAACCTGCACATTAAAACAAACGGTGCAAGGCTTTTTAAGCCTCATCACATTATTGAAATTGACGGGATGAAGATTCTTTTTATCGGTATTCTTACGCAGGAGGTTCTTTCACAGACGAAAAATGACGGAATTATCGGTACCTTTGTAGATATAGATGAGGCAACATCGGAAATAGGTAAAATCTGCAATGCGTACAACAAGATTGATATAGACTTTACGGTGCTTCTGACTCATATCGGCTTTGAAGAGGATAAGAAGCTTGCCGCACAGCTTGACCCTGCGTGGGGTGTTGATGTGATTGTGGGCGGTCATTCCCACACCTTTATTGAAGAGCCTGCCGTTGTCAATGATGTTGTTATTGTTCAGGCCGGTACGGGCACCGACCAGATAGGCAGATTTGATATTGTTGTTGATACGGATGACAACTGCATTGACAGCTATACATGGAGAACCGTTCCCATAAATAACGAGTATTGCCCCAGAGACGAGGCGCTTGAAAAAATCCTCAGGCACTATAAAGGACAGACAGATAAAAAATACGGCAGACTTATAACGAGAATGAAAAAGCAGCTTACTCATCCGAGCCGTAATCAGGAAACTGCATTGGGCGGCTTGCTTTCGGATATTATGTGCGAGAGTCTCGGTCTTGATGTTATGCTTCTAGGTTCAGGCAGTGTGCGAAGCACCGAGCTCGGTCCCATTGTGCTTTACTCGGATCTTTGCGAATGCTTCCCTTATGATGATGCTTCGTATATGCTGCAGGTTACGGGTGCCCAGTTCAAACGCATGATAAAATATATGGTGCGTGACGAGGTATGGGAGGGTGTACACAATGAGTTTTATCAGCTTTCATCCGGAATGAGAGTTGTTTATGACAGAGCTACTCACGAATTTCTGAAGTTTGATTTAAAGGGTAAGCCTGTTGAAGATGATAAGATTTACAAAATAGGACTTCAGCAGTTCCACTTCAATAATCTTGAGGACTTTTTCAATATTTCTTTTGATGAGATTTCCGAGAATGCAAAGCCTGTGGTTGTTGCAACCTCTTGTCTCGGAATTTTTGATGAATATATGTCAAATCATCAGAATCTGGATAGGGAAATTACCGGAAGGCTTGTAATCTTATAATTTTTGTGCAACCTATCCAAAAACAGCTGTCTCATTTTTTACGAAAAAACCCTACATTTGTAGGGTGACTTTGCTGTTTCAAAAATTATATAATTTTATCGTAGGGTAATACTATCAATTTTTTTCAGAAAAGGAGACGATTAAAAATGAAAAAATTTCTCGCGGTTTTTCTTGCCGCATTGATGCTCTTTACTCTTGCAGCCTGTGGTGCAAAAGAGGAAGAAACCACGGCACCCCCCGAAACAACGGCAGAGGAAACCACAACTGCCGCACCTGCCGAGGGTGAGCCCATAGCCACACAAAATGGCTATGCCACAATCGAAGAGGCAGGCAACTGGGAGTACAAGGGTGAATATGCACCCGGAATGCTTGAATTTGCCGACAAGACTGTTCCCGGCTCTAAGATTTACATCAGCGAAAAGCAGGGCCTTGAAGCACAGAAAAAGTCGGTTGAGTACGCCTACACCGATAAGGCCTTCGAGGAAGTGAAAATCGGTGAAAACACCTATTCCTTTATGCAGGCAAAGGACGGTCTTGCATATCTTATTGCTCCCGTTTCAGCTGAAGGCGACTTCTGCCTTTACATTCAGATAAACGGCGGCACCCTTGAGGATGCAAAGCCCCTTATCGAAACTATCGTAATTAAATAAAAAAGGAGACGATAAAAAATGAAAAAGAAATTATTAACCCTTACCTTTACTCTTATTTTGCTCATCGGCCTTGTAGCCGCTGTGGGTATGAATGCGAGTGCAGCCGGAGTGCCTACGGCATTGAACCGTTCCCCTGTAGTTTATACTGCAGATAATCTTTGGAATTATATAGCTCAGTCCTATGACGGTGATGTCATTGTTTTGGGTCAGAACATTACATACGATGACAAAAATGACAGCGAACCATACGTGCTTCCCTTTGGCTCACAAAGTGATATGGTATTAGACCTTAACGGTTATACCCTTGATATCACTACCAGAGCAGACGCTCTCATCGAGCTTGATTACGGAGCAACAAGACTTCATATTATCAACAGTAAGCCTGAAACTCCGTCTAAGATTATTATGCGCACAACCAGAGGCGATTCAGCTATTGTTGACCTCAGTAACAAAAACTGTTCTCTTTTTGTCTATGAAGGCGTTGAGCTTGCTATGGGCAAAAAGGGCGATGAGGCAGAGGCTTACAGACAGACACATGTTATCAAAGCAACTGCTTTTTCCGATATAGCTCTTTACGGTGCAACTGTTACCAATAATATAGCTAACGGTAACGGCATTAAATTAACATCAACAACTTCTGTTGCTTTTGATTCTTCAACAGTAACGCTTCACGGCGGTGCAGTAATTAACGCTCAAACTTGTTTCCATCTTGGCGATGCTTATGACTATCCGACGTTCAAAATAGGTTCGGCACATCTTAACTGTGACGAAGAATATTACACAGCTATTTATAACTATATTCCTGCATCATCAGCAACGGCACAGGTAAAGGCACTGACCTTCGGTGATATATTATTCAGTTCGAAATACGCTGCATATAATGCAACTGCAGGCGGAAGGCTCGACAATAACGGAATATCTAATTCTCAGAAGCTCATTGAGTTTAAAACCAAGTGTGATATCACTTTTAAACTTCCGGGCGTATTAACCGAATGTTACCATGCATCAACAAAATCTTTACTCAATACTTTCTGCGGACACTATACTGTATGCTCTGATTGCTATCATTTTATGGAAATAGAAGAGCATACACGTGTAGCAGCAACCGTCAACTGTACATCCGATGGATATACAGGAGGCTATAATTGTGCTTGCGGTTACAAAACAATAAAGCCGGCTACCGCTTACGGTCACAGATATATTGAATACACAAAGAAGGATGCAACCTGTACAGAGTACGGCTACAAAAACACAATGTACAAGTGTGAAAGCTGTGCGACATATTTTGACTCAAACAAGAACGAAATATCCTTCAAGGTGTTTTCACAAAACAGAATTGATCCTCTCGGCCATGATTTCTATACTGTAAAGGCAAAAGAGCCCACCTGTACTGAAAGCGGTACAACATCGGATTATCAAAAATGTACTCGTTGTGCAAGTGTTTTCACAATGGGTGGTAATGCATTTGGCGGTGCAAAGTGGGCTGCAATTTACAGAAAAGCCCTCGGTCACGATATGAAAGCAGTAGCTGCAGTAGCTGCAACCTGCACCAAGGACGGCATCATCGCACACTACGACTGCTCAAGATGTGACCATATCACCTCTGATGCAGAAGGAAAAAATGCTATTACAAATATCGTAGCTCCCAAAACAGGACATAAAGAAGTTAAAATACCGGCTGTCGCCGCTACATACAAGGCAGACGGTAAAACCGAAGGTAAGAAATGTTCAGTATGCGGTACAGTAACCGTAGCACAGAAGACCGTAGCCAAAAAGGTTCTCGCAAAGGTAAAGGGCCTCAAGACCAAGGCAGTAAAGCTCGCTTCAGGTACAAAGACAACCCTTACTCTCGCCTGGACAAAGGTAGCCGATGCAGAGAAGTATGAGGTATATCAGAAATCAGGCAGCAGCTGGAAGAAGGTAGGCACAACAGCAAAGACCACTCTTACAGTAAAGAAGCTCAAGGCAAACAAGTCCTATAAGTTCAAGGTAAGAGCTATCCGCACTGATGCCAAGGGTGCATACTCTTCTGTATTCACAGGTAAAACAGTA